>JAIXVS010000295.1 GCA_027482795.1 Rhodobacter sp. | reverse complement strand
CAAAACGTCCCACGCCTTCTCGGCCTCATTCGGGTCAATTGTATAGGCAAACCGGTAAAGGCTACCCTTACCGTCAAAACTGCCGCCATCGAAAGGCATTGCCTTGTCCTCCTGAAGTGTCCTTACAAAAAAAGGTCGCATCACCATTACGACACCCTATTTTTTGCCTGCACCTATTTCTAAGTGTGATTCTAGTCAAGTTTGCACTTTTGTCTACTTACATATAGGTGCCTTGAATGTTTTTTCCACCCACGTCCGCAGTGTAGCGGTTTTAGCCGAGCAAAGTGAACAAATGCCTAACAAGCAGCCAGAGGGGGAAGTCTACTTCTGTGCGAAATCCTAAAGCTATAACTTAAACAAAAACCCCCACTGTTCGCACAGCGGGGGTTCTTTTCTGTTCACTGGGTGGCGGCCCGCGTTTTGTTCCAAAAATGCTACAGCGCACTCAATTTGGGCCTAAGCCCAAATTGTTACCAATCTTCCTTGGCCACAACGCGCGTGGTGACAGGCAGTTTCATCGCGCCAAGGCGCAGGGCCTCGCGAGCGATAACTTCCGACACGCCGTCGATTTCGAACATGATGCGGCCAGGTTTTACCTTGGCTGCCCAATAGTCCGTGGAACCTTTACCTTTACCCATACGCACTTCGGTAGGCTTGGACGAGACTGGAACATCGGGGAATATCCGAATCCATACGCGGCCTTGGCGTTTCATGTGGCGGGTGATCGCGCGGCGGGCTGCCTCGATTTGGCGGGCCGTCACACGCTCTGGCTCGGTGGCTTTCAGCGCAAAGGAGCCGAAGTTCAGCAAAAAGCCGCCCTTCGCTTCGCCGTGGATACGGCCTTTGTGCTGCTTGCGGAACTTAGTCCGTTTAGGTTGCAACATCTTTCTTCTCCCTTATGCGCGTTCGCGGTCGCGGCGCGGCGCACGTGGCGCAGGGCCATCTTGTGCATCGGCCAGACGGCGATCATGGGCTTGTGGATCATGCTCTAGGATTTCGCCTTTGAAGATCCAGACCTTAACACCGATGATGCCATAGGGCGTCATCGCTTCGGACAGGGCATAGTCGATGTCCGCGCGCAGGGTATGAAGCGGCACGCGGCCTTCGCGGTACCATTCGGTGCGGGCAATCTCGGCCCCGCCAAGGCGGCCCGAAACGTTCACCCGAATGCCCAGTGCGCCGATACGCATGGCGTTTTGCACACCGCGCTTCATGGCGCGGCGGAACGAAACGCGGCGTTCCATTTGCTGAGCGATGGATTCCGCCACCAGTTGCGCGTCCAGTTCGGGCTTGCGCACTTCAACGATGTTGAGGTGCAGTTCCGACTTGGTGAACACAGCCAGCTTCGCGCGCAGCGTTTCAATATCAGCGCCTTTTTTGCCGATAATCACGCCTGGACGTGCGGTATAAATCGTCACGCGGCACTTTTTGTGCGGACGTTCGATGATAACCCGCGAAACACCTGCTTGCAGGCATTCTTTGTGGATGAATTCGCGCATCCGCAGATCTTCCAGCAGCAGGTTGCCGTAATCTTTCGATTCAGCAAACCAGCGGCTGTCCCATGTGCGGTTGACCTGAAGGCGCATGCCAATTGGATTAACCTTCTGACCCATTATGCCGACTCCCCAGATTGACGCAGCTTGATGGTGATTTCGCTGAATGGCTTCATGATCTTGCCAAAACGGCCACGCGCACGGGGACGGCCCCGCTTCATGACCAAGTTTTTGCCAACCCATGCTTCGGCCACAATCAGGCTGTCCACGTCGAGGTTGTGGTTGTTTTCGGCATTGGCGATGGCCGATTGCAGGCACTTCTTGACGTCGCCAGCGATGCGGAGCTTCGAGAAGGTCAGATCGGCAAGCGCCTTGTCCACCTTTTTGCCACGGATCAGGCCCGCAACAAGGTTCAGTTTTTGTGGCGAGGTGCGCAGCATACGGGCAATTGCCATAGCTTCGTTATCCGCCACGCGACGGGGGTTCTTTTCCGTTCCCATGGCTTATTTCCTCTTGGCTTTTTTATCGGCCGCATGGCCGTAATAGGTGCGGGTTGGCGAGTATTCGCCAAACTTTTGGCCGATCATCTCTTCGGTCACGTTCACGGGAACGTGCTTTTTGCCGTTGTAGACGCCAAAGGTCAGCCCCACAAACTGCGGCAGGATCGTCGAGCGACGCGACCAAATCTTGATCACCTCGTTCTTGCCGCCTTCTTTTGCCTTTTCAGCCTTCTTCAGGACGTAGCCGTCAACGAAGGGGCCTTTCCAAATAGAACGTGCCATAGATTAGCGCCCTTTCTTCGCATGCCGCGAGCGAACGATCAAACGATCGGAACCCTTTGGCTTGCGTGTTTTGTTGCCTTTGGTGCCCTTGCCCCATGGGGTCACAGGGTGACGGCCACCCGAGGTGCGACCTTCGCCGCCGCCGTGGGGATGGTCGATTGGGTTCATCGCCACACCGCGAACGGTTGGGCGCACGCCCTTGTGGCGCATACGGCCCGCTTTACCAAAGTTTTGGTTGCTGTTGTCGGGGTTGGACACCGCGCCAATCGTGGCCATGCATTCTTGGCGCACCATACGCAATTCGCCCGAAGACAGGCGGATCTGCGCATAGCCACCATCGCGGCCAACAAACTGGGCATAGGTGCCAGCAGCGCGCGCCAGTTGCCCGCCCTTACCAGCCTTTAGTTCCACATTGTGAACGATTGTCCCGATGGGCATACCCGAGAAGGGCATCGCATTGCCTGGCTTCACGTCGGTTTTCGCGCCAGCGACAACACTGTCGCCAATGGCCAAACGCTGCGGTGCCAAGATATAGCTCAGTTCGCCATCCGCATAGCGGATCAGGGCGATAAAGGCGGTGCGGTTGGGATCGTATTCGATCCGCTCAACTACAGCGGCCATGTCAAATTTGCGACGCTTGAAATCGACGACACGGTACAGACGCTTTGCGCCCCCACCCTTGTGCCACATAGTAACGCGTCCGGTGTTGTTCCGACCACCCGTCTTCGTCAAACCTTCTGTAAGAGATTTGACGGGGCGACCTTTCCACAGCTCCGAACGGTCGATCAGAACCAACCCACGTTGGCCAGGCGTCGTCGGCTTATACGACTTTAGTGCCATGCTTTCTGTCTTCCGTTTGCTAAGGGGTCTTAAAGACCCGCTTGGTTATAGGGCCCCGAAGGTCCCCGATTCGCGGCCAGTATCAGCGGCAAGCCCCTGATTTCCAACCGAATTTCGTAAAATATCGGCGGCCCCAAGTTTCCTTGGGGCCGCAAGATTGATGCCGTCTATCAGAGGCCCGTCGAAACGTCGATGCTGTTTCCAGCCTCAAGCGTGACATAGGCCTTTTTCTTATCCGAACGCTCGCCCGCGCGGCCACGGAACTTTTTCGCCTTACCCTTGGTGATGGTGGTATTCACCGCCTTCACTTTCACACCAAAGACAGCCTCGATGGCCTCTTTGATTTGGGGTTTGGTGCTGTCCAT
>JAIXVS010000150.1 GCA_027482795.1 Rhodobacter sp. | reverse complement strand
GCGGGGCCGAGGTTTCGGGCTATGAAATTCATATTGGCCGCAGCGATGGGCCTGCCCGCGCGCGCCCTTTTGCGCGTATTGGCGGCGGGGATGAAGGGGCAACTTCGCCTGATGGGCGCATCATGGGCAGCTATTTGCATGGGCTTTTCCGCGAGGACGCGTTTCGCGCCGCCTTTTTGGCGCAGATGGGGGCCGCGCCATCTGGCCAGTCCTATGATGCGAGGGTAGAGGGCGCGCTGGACGCGCTGGCCGCCCATATCGAAGCGCATTTGGATGTGGCCGCGCTTTTTTCGATGGCGCGTTAGTCTGCTGGGCGCATTTTTTCCTTGAAAATCGGCGCGCATGGGCGCATATGCGCCGGCATGCCAGCAGCCACACGGTTTGCGGGCCAAATTTTATTGGAGAGAACATGGCCAAGGAAGATATTCTCGAATTCCCAGGTGTCGTGAAGGAACTTCTGCCCAATGCGACATTCAAGGTTGAACTCGAAAATGGCCATGAATTGATCGCGGTGATGGCGGGCAAGATGCGCAAGAACCGCATTCGCGTGCTGGCGGGCGATAAGGTGCAGGTCGAAATGACACCCTATGATCTGTCCAAGGGCCGCATCAACTATCGTTTCAAGTAATTGCGCTTTATCTTAGGATCGGGCAGCCCGCGCCGCCGTGAGTTATTGGCGCAGATCGGGATTGTGCCCGATGCGATTCTGCCCCCAGACATTGACGAAACCCCGAAGAAGGGCGAATTGCCGCGCCCCTATTGCGCGCGCCTTGCGTTTGAAAAGGCAGCGGCGGTGCAGGCGGGGGACGATGACATCGTTCTATGCGCCGATACGACCGTGGCCTTGGGCCGCCGTATTTTGGGCAAGCCTACGGATGCGGGCGAGGCGGCGCGGTTTTTAACCGATTTGGGCGGGCGGCGGCACCAAGTGATTACGGCGCTGGCGGTGCGGCGCGGCGCGCAGGTTTGGACACGTGAAAGCGTGTCGACTGTGAAGATGAAGCGTCTGTCAGACATTGAACTCAACGCCTTTCTTGCTGGCGGCGAATGGCAGGGCAAGGCGGGGGGCTATGCCATTCAAGGCGCGGCATCGGCCTTTATCCCTTGGATTTCGGGCAGTTTTACGGGGATTGTCGGGCTGCCCTTGGCCGAAACGGCGGCGCTGCTGGCGGCTGCGGGCTATCCCGTTTGGAGGCAGGCATGAGCCGCGTTGTGATACTAGACGAGATTAAGGGCCGCCCGATTGCCGCGCTGCTGGTCGATGGCGCGCTGGACGATGTGGCAATTGACCCCGAAGGTGATGCGCCGCTGGTGGGCGCGATCTACCGCGCTGTGGCCGACCGCCCGATGAAAGGGCAAGGCGGCATGTTTGTGCGCCTGCTGGGTGGCCACGGATTTTTGCGCCAGACAGCGGGGATTGCGCCAGGCCAGCGTTTGTTGGTGCAGATCACGGGGCCAGCGGAGGCGGGCAAGGCCTATCCTGTCACCACGCGCCTGCTGTTCAAATCGCGTTATGCGATTGTCACCCCTGATGCGCCGGGGCTAAATATCTCGCGCCGCATTCGCGATGAAGAGCTGCGGGCAGATTTGGACGCATTGGCGCGTGAGGGGATGGCGGGGGCCGCGGAAAATCTTGGGCTTATTCTGCGGTCAGCCTGCGAAGGGGCAGAGGCGGACGAGATTGCCGAGGATATCGCAGCGATGCGCGAGCTGGCGGCGGCAGTGCTGGCCGATACTGAAGGCGGCCCTGAACTGCTGGTCGAAGGCGCTGGCGCGCATGAAACCGCGTGGCGCGATTGGGCCGACCCTGCGCCAGACGAGGTGATTGAAGGCGGGCTGGCGGGGCACGGCGTTTTGGAAATGCTCGATTCGCTGCTGGCCCCGCGCGTTGACTTGGGTGAGGGGCATATGATGGTTGAACCCACCCGTGCGCTGGTGGCAGTGGATGTGAACACGGGCAATGACACCAGCCCCGCCGCCAGCCTAAAGGTGAATATCGCCGCCGCCCGCGCCCTGCCGCGCCAATTGCGGCTGCGCGGGCTTGGCGGGCAGGTGGTGGTGGATTTCGCCCCGATGCCAAAGCGCGACCGCGCTGTATTGGATCAGGTGATCCGCGCAGCGTTTAAGGCGGAGGCAGAGGTGAATTTGGCGGGATGGACGACCTTGGGCCTGTTTGAATTTACCCGCAAACGTGACCGCGTTCCGCTGCGCGACCTGCTGGCGGGGGCAATATGACCTGCCCGATTTGTGCCAAAGAGACGGATGCGAAATACCGCCCCTTCTGCTCGCGCCGCTGCGCCGATGTGGATTTGGGCAAATGGCTGACGGGCAGCTATGCCATTCCAGATGAGGGTGGATTGGACGAGGAAGGCGAGGGCGAGGGCGCCGTTGAGGGCGAAGATACCCCGCTGCGCCCATCAGGCCGCCGCCCGCAATAGTTTTTCCGATTTTCTGCGAAAGCCCCCCCAAATCCCCCTAGACACCCAAGCGCGTTGTCGCTATCACCCCCCCACCAAGCGGTGAGGCCAGCGCCAAACCAGTCAGTGCCCAGATAGCTCAGTTGGTAGAGCAGCGGATTGAAAATCCGCGTGTCGCTGGTTCGATTCCGGCTCTGGGCACCATTTAAATCAACCTAATCAATGGCTTAGGAATAGCACATTTGTTCGTGCGTTGAACAGTCATTGCACGGTTCTACCAGCGTTCTTGCCCCAGTTTTGCTGGTTTGGGCATCGTTTGCTGTGTTGAACATAGCGAACTGGTTTGCTGTACTGAGCACAGTATTTGGGTTTGCTGTGTTAACGCAGCGTTTTTGGCTCTGTTGACGGGCTCAACGAGAGTTACAGTCGGCTGGATTGGGGTTTTGGGTATGCTGTGCTGCTAGCGCCCAGCTTACGCGCTGTCGGGCTCGCTGCCAGCGTAATTTGCTATGTTAACACAACATCGGGGTTTGCTGGAGTAACACAGTGAGCCGATTGCAAGTTACGGGCTCAACCTGAGTGGCGGATGACTGGGTAGTCGTGCTGGCTACGCGGGGCTACGGGACCGTCTTTTGTGCTGTTGAGTACTCTCTCCCCGCGCGGGATGTTGTGTTAACGCGGTATTTTCCAGTGTGGAGGGCTAAAAACGGTTGAGGCTGTGCAACACTTCAAGCTTGAAAATTGCCGAACTTGTACTAGATATTGTTACAAGCAAACGAAAAGGGAGCGGCAGGCATGAGCAGAACCACATCTGTTTCACTGGGGGATCATTTCACCAGCTTTATCGATACGCAGGTTTTGGCTGGGCGTTATGGGTCTGCAAGCGATGTCATGCGGGCAGGCCTGCGGCTTCTAGAAGAGCATGAGGCAAGGGTAAAAACCCTGCAAGACGCCCTTATCGCAGGTGAGCAGTCGGGTGCACCCTCAGCAATGGACTTTGAGGCATTCAAAGCTCGCAAACGTGCGGCATTTGTCGACAGATGAAACAACTTGCGTTCACCCCCTTGGCGGTGGCCGATATTGATCGAATTTGGGATTACAGCGCCGAAAATTGGGGGCCAGACCAAGCGGATCGCTACACGGACGAAATTCGGGATGCTTGTCTGGCATTGGCATCAGGTCGAAAAACGGGCCGAGCCGCAGACGCGTTGACTGGGTATTGGAAATACTTAACAGGATCACATGTGATCTATTTCAAAGACCGTGCAGACCAGCTGGACGTGATTAGGATTTTGCACGGCAGTCAGGATGCGGAGCGGCATCTATAAACTTGAGGGTCAAATTGAAAACAATGTGTTAACACAGCATTTCATGATACTGTGTTGGACCTAGCGAAACGCAATTTGCGCCCCAACATGCACGATAACACATTCTGTAGCACAAGCATTTTCTGCATTTAATTTACTAGTATTATCAATCATTTATCGATAAGTTTAATCTTGAAAATCCGCGTGTCGCTGGTTCGATTCCGGCTCTGAGCACCATTTAGGTCATGCAAATCATTAGCTTGCGCATGGCACGGTTTCGCGCTCCTGCGTTTGATAGCCATACCACAGTCCTGCCTGCGGTGCTGCGTGGCTTTACGGGTTATGGCATTGTTTGCTGTGTTGAACACAATGTTTCGTTTTGCTGCTACACTGCAGGGTTTACGTTGGGGTGATCGGCACAACCAGTGGTGTTAAAGGCTGGGTGGTATTTAGATGTGGCCAGCATTTATTTTTTATGCCCAAAAGCCTGCGCCTTTGGGCATAAATTAAGACGTGCGATCCTACTTCAATCCCAGCGCAGCTTTTACATCAGCAAACGAGATATACTTGAAATTGGTTTGCAGGTCTTCGTTCTGATCGTCCATCATCACCAACATTCCTTCGGGATAATCTGGCCCCAGCGGGGTTGAGACCACATCCAGACCGTCGGTTTCCGACACGCCGTCAATGGTGCCGCTGGATGCGATTTCCGCCAAACCAACACAAGGCTGCACATCTTCGCCGTTCAGCGGGATAAATGCCGCACGATGGATGCCTTGGGCCGAAACGACCAAGTACCGCGCATCTGCCCCGTCATAAATGGCCAAGCCTTCGATATCGTCTTTGGGAAAGCAGTCCGATGGAATGGCGGCGATTTGCGTCACTGCATCGCCGTCTTCGGGCAGCATAGGAAAGCGCCAAATGCCAGCGTCTTCTTCGCCCACGTATATATGGCCAGCGGTATCGTCTGCCACAATGCCTTCGGGCTGGGTTGCCACCTTGAACATGCGGGCAAATTCAAGCTTGAGCTGGCCGTTATCGTCGATCACCTCGTATTGCACGATGTGGCCAGATTTATAGTTCGTCAGCGTCCAAACTCGCCCTGTCGCAGGGTCGCGCGCCATGGCATGGCCATAGATATTGCGCACACGCTCGGTTGTATCGGGCATGGCAGGAAAGGCATGCGGTGTGGCGCGGTCAATTTTGCCATCTGCTTCAATCACATAGAACACGATATCTTCGTTATCGCGTTCAGTCGCCGAGGCAAGCCAGACTGTACGGCCTGCCAGCGTAAACTCGCGCACATCAACGTTATTGACCGCACCGTCATTGAAATAGGCCACTTCCGCGCCCTTTAGGTCATAAACATGCATCCCATTATATTTATCCGTGCCCAAAACCAAACTGGCAGCAGGATCGTTGGGGCTGACCCAAATGGCAGGGTCATCCGCATCGCCAATGATCGAATTGGTTTCTGCTTTTGCCGTAACCTGAACCTCTTTCACCTGCGCATTGAGCGCAGGTGAAAAAGCAAGTACGGCCCCCAAAACAAGGACAGAGGCCAACTGATACTTAGTCTTCAACTTCAAACTCCGTTACTGGCAGGGTGAAGGAAATGGCATAGGCGTTGTCGCCCTTTGCGGCCGAGATAAACGCGCCAACCATACCATCGCCATTGGGCGCGGCAGCTTGATAGCCACTATCCATATGCAAGATCGCGGTGCCTTCGAATTCTGGGGTCTCGCCATCAACGGTCACGCCGCCAGCTTCCCACTTGTATTCAAATTCGGTGTAGACCTTATCGCCTTCGGGATATTCTTCTGCCGATTGCAAAGACAAGGTCGCAGGCAGCGCGGCCAACTTGTTAAAGTCGGCGTTGGTCAACTTGCCTTCGATGGCTTTATCAATGCCTTCATGGACAAATTCGACCGAAAAATCGATTTCGCGGTAGGGGTTATAGTCAGAATCGCTGAGCAAATATTCGCGCTTTAGCGCAACTGTTGCGGCGGCCAAGTCCATCACCTGAACGTCGAACATTTTGCCATCGACTGTGCCCATGATGACCAAATGCGGCTTATCGCCCAGCCATTCGGTTGGGGCTGCGGTCAGGGTGTTGCCGGGCGTAACGGTTTCCATCATCGGGTCGGCAAGCGCCAGAGTTGGGGCCAAGGCGGCAACCAAGAGGGGGGCTGTAAAGCGCATGAGGGGTATCCTTTCCAGTGTGTTGGGTTTGCGGTGGGTGCAGGGCTAAGAGCCGCGTGTAACCGTTTTGTGTCAGGCTTGGAGCAGGTTGCGACAGGTCTATCTAATCTGCCTAGGATTTCATGGACTTAGGTGCGAAATTTTTTGTAATTATATTTTCATGTCTTGTTTTTGTTGTCTTTAATCTATGCACATATGTGCAAAATTCATAAAAGTGTTACCAATCCATCCTAGTGATTCGGGCAGAAGTTTTGGAACAATCATGCGCGGTTCGGCCAACAGATCATCAGCACAAAAGGTGCGCAGTTGACGCTGCTGCGCGGGTTTGCGCGCAATCCAGTGCTTGGCCTTGGGTTGGTGCTGCTGGTTGTTTTTATCTGGCTGATTGCACTGCCCATTGGCATGATTTTGCAAGACGCTGTGACTGCGCAAACAGGCGATGGCGCGCGGACTGGGGTCGCTGACGGCGCGCTGACGGGCTATTATCTGACCCGCGCCTTTGCATCGCGCATGTCAGGGATTATCTTTTTTGCGCCTTTGTGGAACACGGTGCTGGTGGCAATTTGCGCGTCCGCGCTGGCGCTGATGATCGGATCGCTGCTGGCATGGCTGCTGGTGCGCAGTGACATTCCGCTGCGGGGCTGGTTGGCGGGGGCAATGCTGATACCCTATATGCTGCCTGTTTGGACCTTTGCGCTGGCGTGGGTCACCCTGTTCAAGAACGCCACTTTGGGCGGCCAACCTGGCTGGGCGCAGGCACTTGGCGCGCAGCCGCCAGATTGGCTGGCCTATGGCGCAGTGCCCACCATTGTGGTGCTGACGCTGCACTATATTCCCTTTGCAATTTTGATCATTGGCGGGGCGCTGCAACGCCTTGATGGCCAGTTAGAGGAGGCGGCCCGAATGCTGGGCGCGCGGCGGTTGACGATTTTGCGCCGCATTACCTTGCCCGCGCTGCGCCCTGCGGTTTTGTCGGCGGGGCTTTTGATGTTTGCTGATGCGATTGGCGAGTTTTCGGTGCCCTATATTCTTGGCCTGCCTGTGCAGTTTGAAACGCTGGCAGTGTCGCTGTTTCGCGCGATTAGCACCCAGCAAAACGGCATGGCGGCGGTGTTCGCGGGCGCGGTTTTGCTGATTGGCGTGGTAACGCTGGGCATTGACGCATGGATGCTGCGCGAGGCGCGGCGCTTTACCACCATTGGTGGCAAGGGTGCGATAAGCCGCACAGCGCCCTTGCGCGCGGCGCGCTGGCCCATTTTTGCGGCCGTGATGGGGGTGTTTATCATCAGCGTGATTGTGCCGTTGGGCGTGCTGTTTTTATCGACGCTAATGCATATTCCAGGGCGGTTTACCTTGGCCAATTTCACGCTGGATTATTGGATTGGCACCAACTTGCCCACTGTGGCATTTCAAAGCGGTATTCTTTTGACCCCTGAATTTTGGAATGCGGCGTGGAATTCGCTGCGCATTGCAGGCATGGCGGCGCTGGCAGCGGGGGTTTTGGGGCTGCTGGTGGGCTATGTGGTGGCGCGTAGCCCGTGGCGGTGGCTGGCAGGCGCATTGCGCGGTATCACGTTTTTTCCGTATCTTGTGCCCGGCATTGCCTTTGCTGCGGCGATTTTGGTGCTGTTTGCCGCCCCGCGCGGGCCTATTCCCGCCCTTTATGGCACGCCGTGGATTTTGTTGTTGGCGCTGATTGCGGATCAAATGCCCTTTGCAAGCCGCGTTGGCATTTCTGCCATGGCCCAGCTTGGCCCTGATATCGAGGATGCCGCCCGCATGATGGGCGCAGGGCTGCTGCGCCGTTTGCGCAGTATTGTACTGCCCATTTTGAACGGCGCGCTGGCTACGGCGATTTTGCTGTCGTTTATTTCGGGGATCAAAGGGGTAAGCCTGTTCATCCTGTTGGCTGTGCCATCGACGGATGTTTTAACAACGTTTTCGCTGCGCCTTGTGGATTATGGATATGCGCAGGCGGCCAATGCTGTGGTGCTGGTTATTGCTATGCTCGCCCTTTTGGGCAGCATGGTGATCCACCGCGCTGCGGGCGCGAACTTTGCCCAAGGGTTGGAGCGTTGAATGCCTGATATTTCGCTGCAAAACCTGTCTAAAACCTTTGGCAACGGCCATGCGGTGAATGACGTTTCGTTGACCATCAAAGATGGATCGTTCACCTGCATTTTAGGCCCGTCTGGCTGTGGTAAGACCACGCTGCTGCGGATGATTGCGGGGCTAGAGGTGGCAAGTTCGGGCGACATCAGCATTGGCGGGCAGATGGTAGATGCGCCCGCAAATGGCAGGTTTATCGCCCCAGATCAGCGCGGTGTGGGGCTGGTGTTTCAATCCTATGCGCTGTGGCCGCATATGACGGTGGCGCAGAATGTTGAATTTGGGCTAAGCTTGCAGCGAATGAGCGCCGATGCGCGGCGCGCGCGCGTGGCCGCAATGCTAGAGACTTTGCGCATTGCCGATTTGGCAAATCGCTATCCGTCGCAATTGTCAGGTGGGCAGCAACAGCGCGTGGCACTTGCGCGCAGTATGGCGCTGGCCCCTAAGGTGTTGTTGCTGGACGAGCCGCTGTCAAACCTTGACGCGGCGCTGCGCCTTGCCATGCGGGCCGAACTTACGCGTCTGCACCGCGAGTTTGGCACGACAATTGTTTTTGTGACCCATGACCAGTGGGAGGCGATGACACTGGCCACAGACATCGTGGTTCTTTCGGGCGGTATGGTGCAACAAATAGGCCCCGCGATTGATATCTATGACGCGCCCTGCACGCGATTTGTGGCCGAATTTATCGGCAATCCGCCAATTAACATCTTTGCGGCAGGCAGCGCGGCGGCGGCGGCCCTGATCCCCCAGCACATGGGGCCGCCTGCCGCGATCACCGTGGGTCTGCGCCCCGAGGCGGTGCAGATCAGCGCTGCCGCAAGCACTGGCGTGCTGGAGGCAACCGTGACTGCCCTTATTCCAACGGGTGGATCGTGGATTGTGGAAATGTCTTTGCAAGACGGTGGCCCTGCGGTGCTGCACGCCGCCCCCAACCGCCCAGATTTCACCCCATCACAGCGCGTCTTCATCACGCCAAACCCCGCTGGCCTGCATTTCTTTGGGCCAGATGGGCGCGCTATTTCTGTATCCCCTATGCAAAAGGAAACATCATGATCCGCCATGTTCTTTGCGTGACAACTGCCCTTGCTGCGCCGCTTTTGACCAGCGCCGCCTTGGGCGAAACATTTGACGAAGCCGCCCTTTTGGCCGCCGCAAAAAGCGAGCCGCCGCTGATGGTGATTGATTCCACGGGTAAGGTACGCGAACAGGCTAAGGGGTTCACGGCCAAATATGGGCTAGAGGCCAATGGCACCAAATCCGAAGCGCCGGGCACCATTCGGATGGTGATGGGCGAGGCGCAGGCAGGCAACGTGCAGGCCGATGTGCTGGTAATTTCCGACACGCCCGCTGCTGTAGCGCAACTGATCACGCCCGGTCTTGCGATCAGCTATTTGCCGTCTGATATGGTGGATGCCATCCCAGAAGACGCGCGCGATCCCTTGGTCATTTCCAATTCGCCCGTGGTCTGGACATATAACACCGCTTTGCACGCCGCGTGCCCCGTCAGCAATATCTGGGCCTTGACGGATCCCGAATGGTCGGGACGTGTGGCGATGCCAGACCCGTTGGGCAAGCCTGCCTATACCGATTGGTTCAACCAATTTGCCACCCATCACGATGCGGCTTTTGCCGATGCTTATGCCGCCCATTATGGCAAGCCGCTGGAAAGCGATCGCGCCAGTGCAGCCGAGGTTTGGGTTGCGGCGCTGGCGGCAAATAAGCCGCTTTTGGTGGAATCGGACACCG
The DNA here is from genome assembly GCA_027482795.1 of Rhodobacter sp. Lineage (GTDB taxonomy): Bacteria > Pseudomonadota > Alphaproteobacteria > Rhodobacterales > Rhodobacteraceae > Cypionkella. The sequence continues at coordinate 8,350 of JAIXVS010000150.1, read as the reverse complement.
ATTCAGCCGAAGCCGTGGGCGCGCCTGATGCCACAGAAACCTTTATCGGAATTATGTCGACAGCCAAGTTCCGCGACAATGATGATGGTATGAAGCTGGGCATTTGCAGCGGGATGCAGCCTTTTGCAGGCCTGATGACACCTAAGTTTGCGCTGATTACCGCAGGATCAGACAGCCCAAATGCCGCCCGCCTGTTCGTGCATTACCTGCTGACCGAGGAGGGCTGGGCACCCCAAGCGATTGACGGGAAAATGGCCACCAATACCACCCACGCCCCCATGGCAGACGAGCCTTCGGGCGTAGGCGCGATGATGGATCAGATGTGGTTTTACAACACAGCCACATCGGATGGCGATTGGACAACGCGCCAAGATTGGCAAGATATCTGGTCACTTGCCCTTGCTGGTGAATAAAATAGCCATCGCGCTGCTGCCAAAACAGGGCAGCAGCGCCGCTTTAGGATTTCTTGCATGATGTCTGATCTTTCCACCCGCGCTGCCTTTTTGCACGATCTGGCCCCCAAAGCAGGCGATCTGGCCCGCTCTGGTTTTGGCGCGCGCACCGCTGGCACCTATACGCTGAAAGGGCCGCAGGACTTTTTGACGGAAACCGATTTGGCTGTTGAAACCTTTATCCGCGCCGAAATTGGCGCGGCCTTTCCATCCGACGGGGTTTTGGGCGAGGAGGGCGGCGGCGATTTGGCGGCGCATTTGTGGGTGATAGACCCTGTGGATGGCACTGCCAATTTCGCTCGCGGCGTGCCGCATTTTTGCGTTAGCATCAGCTTTTGCCTGCATGGCGCGCCCGTGCTTGGGGCTATTTTCCATCCCATGACGGGTGAGTTTTGGTTTGCCGAAACTGGAAAAGGCGCGCAGAAAAATGACGCGGCTATGCGCGTAACGGCGACCCTTGATCCCCAATCCGCATGCGTTGAAATGGGCTGGTCGCGCCGCCATTCGATTGCGGGCTATTTGGCCGCGCAGGGGCATATTCTGCAAGGCGGGGCAAATATCCGCCGTGGCGGATCGGGTGCGCTGGCGCTGGCTTATGTGGCCGAAGGGCGATCAGATGGTTATCTTGAGGCGGCGATGCAAAGCTGGGATTGCCTTGCAGGAATGCTGATGGTGCGGGAAGCTGGCGGTAGCGTGCTGCCCTTTGGCGGGGGGAGGGATGATCTGGCGACGCTTGGGGCGCTGCACAGCCCGCATCCCGTGCGCGCCTGCACGCCTGCGCTGGCGGCACTGCTTGACGGCGCGCTGGCCCTTGCGATTTGCGGGGACGCTGCACTATGAACCACCCAAGCCCCCAATCACTGCGCGCGCAGTTTGATGCAGCCGATGCGGCTCGCGGCCCGATGCATCTGATTGCCCGCGATTTTTCGGGAGTTGATCTGTATATCGGCAATCGACAAGCGGCCTCTGACCCCGCGATGTTGGCCGCGCATGGGATAAATGCCGTGCTGAACTGCGCGCTGAATTTGGACGTCAATCTTGTGCAATCGCCCGCGCCTGATAGCCGCAACCAAGACTTTGGCCGCGCGGGACTGCGCTATTACAAACTGGGGCTGATTGATGGGCCTGGCAACCCAGCCGAAATGCTGCTGGCAGGGTATCTGCAACTGCGCGGGCTGATGGCACAGCAAATGCCTAATAAGGCCACCTATCCTTGGCCCAGTGGCGGGCATGTTCTGGTTAATTGTCGCGGCGGGCGCAGCCGCTCGGTGGTACTGGTTAGCCTGTTTTTGCATTTGGAGCGGAGCGGCGAGTTTCCCTCGCTGGCTCATGCAATTGACCATGTGCGCCAGATGCGCCATCTTCAGCCCGTGGAATGGCCCAGTGCCCCCAAACCTGTGTTGATTGAAGCGGCCGAGTGGGCAGCGCGCGCGGCGCAGCTTTTGCGAACAGGCGAATTGGGACGCGAATTTGGATAAGGACATTGGGCATTGAAGGCCAAATCGCACATCTCTGGCGGACATGCAGCTTCGGCATCTGATGTGGCGCGGCGCGCGGGGGTCTCGCGATCTGCTGTCTCGCGCACCTTTACCGACGGGGCGTCGGTATCGCCCGACACGCGGGCCAAAGTTCTGCGCGCAGCCGAGGAATTGCACTACCACGTCAATTTTCTGGCGCGCGGATTGTCCAAACAAGAAAGCCGCCCCGTGTGCATTTTGGTATCAAACCTGCATAAACCCTATCACGCGCAACTGCTGGACCATATCACCACGGCGCTACAAAAGGCCCAGCGGATCAGCATCATCATCAACGTGGGCGATGATCCTGCTGCCGCCTCTGGTGCGCTGGAACAGACGTTGAACTATCGGGCATCGGCGACGATTGTGCTGTCTGGCGCGCCGCCCGCGCATATGGTGCGCCGCTGTGTCGAGTTGGGCCAAAGCGTGATTTTGGTGAACCGTGCCGATGATCTGCCCGATGTGCGGCATATTTCGATTGATTACGAAACGGCCATGCGGACCGCTGTGCAAATGTTTATGCGCGCGGGGTGCCGCAATATCGCCCTTGTCTCGCGGGCGGTGCGCACGCCAAGCCTGTTGGCGCGTGAGGAGTTCTTTACGCAGTATCTAAGCGAACAAGGTATCACACTGCAAATCTGGCGTGGAGCCTCGACAACCTATGAGACAGGGCAACATGCCATGCGCGAATTGCTGGTGGGCCTTCATCCGCCAGACGGCGTGTTTTTCATCAATGATCTGATGGCGTGCGGCGGCATCGATACCGCCCGCCGCGAGTTCAAGCGCCGCCTGCCCGAAGATCTGTGTATCCTAGGCTTTGATGATATCGCGCAGGCGGCTTGGTCAGGCTATGACCTGACAACCTTCGCCCAGCCTTACAGCGAAATTGCGGATGCGGTGGTGCAAAACTTATCAAACGCCGCCCCCGCGCGCCTGACCCTAACCGCCCGCCCCGTCTGGCGCGGCACAATGCGGAGTTAGCGGCTGTTCACTGGGGCAATAGGAACCTATAAAACAGATGCCACCGCTATGGTATCGCGTACAGCAACGTACAAAAAGGCCGTAGTTGATAAAGTTTAAGGCAAGCAGTGCGGTACGTTCGGCAAGTAGGGGCTGCAATGCGCTGCATGAAACTGGTGTATAAAGATGATAATGAGCGGGGGTTAAGCTGGCAATTCTTGATGCATTTCAACATGGATTATTCGTGCACCTGATAGTTTGAACTAAGTTTACGCAAAACAGCTGGAACCACATCCTTGCCGTATCTCAATTCCCGGCTAAGATCGGTCAAAGGACTTGCCAGATGATGTCTATCCCCAAAGCATTGAAAATCCACGAATTGGCGGTTCAAACCTATGCCTTTCTTCCACGCACATAATATTGCGCGCCAAGTGGCATCCAAAACATTGCGCGATCAAACAGTTTGAATAGTTTATTTCCAAAGGGCGTAAAAATGATAAAACTCTTTTTGACGTCCGATAGGTCCGCCTGCCGCATCAAGGCTTGCAAATTGCCCGCTGGCAAAAGCACTGCGTTTTCGTCTAATGGGCAAGTGTCGACAATTCTGCGCGTCACGGGATTCAGGGGATTGTGTTCAAATATAACCACTAAGCCATCTGTTCTGACCACGCGCTTCATTTCGCGCAGAAAATTCAGCCACTGTGCGGGTGGAACGTGATGCATGACGCAGATCGCAAAAGCTGCATCAAAACTGTTGCTTTCAAAGGGTAATCTGTTGCCGTCATAGGCCAGATACAGGTTTTGTGGGTGCATCGCCTTTGCGTCGGCAATCACGCTTTCGGCGACATCCACCCCTGTGAGCGCGATTCGCGGCGCGATGCTATTAAGTTGGGCATGAATATCCCCGTGGCCGCAGCCAACATCCAAAACTCGCAATTCTGCGGTGTGAGGAAAATACTTGTCCAATAGGTCGATAAGGTACCCAGCTTTGACTTTTGTAAAGTAATTCTGATCTTTTCCGCTGAATCCAATCGCGCTATTTATTTCGCCATGGTAGACGTCTTTAAACTTATCAAACTCTGTCATCATAACTCCTGTTCGGTTCAGCCCTGCCCGTTTGTCTGTTTATTCCGATGTGACGGCATAAACATAGGCGTTTAGACGCATACGTGCGAATTGTGGATCGTTCTGTAAATGCGCGATCTCTGTCAGTCCTAGGGATGAGGCGTTCATTATCTTGCTTGCGGACACAATATGAGTTCCGCCAAAATCTTTGAATGCATCGATATCAATATCTAATTGAATTTGCTTTGGCGCGACACGTGAGTAACATGCCGCCCGACATTTTTCCAAGTCGGCGGCAAAAAGATAGGCGCGATTGCCCCATTCGTCAAAGTAACGCGCAAGAGTTTTGTCCTTGTCCAATTCCTTTGCGATGATCTTTCTGAAACGTACTTTTGTCTCTAGCGGATAGAATTGCAGATAAGCATCAACGGTTCTAAAGCCGTTATATTGAGCGATTGCTGGGTGGATGCCAATCATTCCGAGCCGGACATCCTGTCCTGTATCTGCCAGAAGGTCGTGCAGCGGCGAAAAAATATCTTCGGCAAAGTAGTCTGCAAAAGGCGGTTGTTTGACCGAGCTGGGGCTATATGCGGGCAAAGCTGAAACTGAGAACACGATCTGCGCGGCAGCCAATGCTATAGCAACCAGCGTGCCCCGTTTGGACTTTAAAGTAACGGTGATGATGAACAAAGTCGCCGCAAAGACGATCATCCATAACGCTGGTTGCAACCAGTGGAACCTGCCAAAGTTGAACCCGCTGAGTGCGCTATGCGCCACAGCTGCGCGCGTGACGTCCCAATAATAGATACCGTGGATCGCTGCAGTAAGGCATAATGCGGCAAATGCCGCGCCAAAAAGCCGAAGTGCGGCGTGAAGCGAGGTGTTCCGCATATCTGCCCCGCGCAGCCACATCAAGCAAACCGCCAGCAGCGCCCCAAAAACAGCCAGAAGCATGGCTGGGGAAGTTCCCGGATCGGCGTGGTACTGACCGTTCAAAAAGCTTGTACCCATCAATTCCAGAACGTCGCGGGTTGGGAAAGAAGGCGCAATGAGTTCATCGCGCGAGGTGGGCACCGCAGACATCACCCCCGCAATCAATGCACTGTTTTGGGCGATAAAGGCCGCAGAAACCATTGCGTTAAACCCCGCAAGCCGCGCAGCCTTGACCCAGTTCCCACGCGCCATGTCGCGCAGCAAGAGCACTGTTGTAAAGGTCAGGGCAAACACGCCAGACAAGACCAGCGAGCCGTACAAAACGAAAACGGAAATCGCGCAGGCAATGCCAGCGGCAACTTTGCGATGCTTGATAGGGTAGCGCACGATGAGTGCGGCCCAAAAGAATAGCGGCACACCCGCCACCGCCGCCCCACCTGGGGGCCAAAACGACAAAAGCGCGAAGCCCGCCGCAATCATAGCGCATAAAAGCACGTCGCGCGCGCCAAGCGCAGACTGCACTACGTGCATTTGCATATGGCGGATCAGCACAAAGGCACCAATATAGGCGATCGTGCGGGTCAACGCCTCGGCCACGACCAAGGCCGCAAAAGGCGGCGCCAGCGCGAAAATCCAGTAGTACAATTGAAACGAGCCACCCAGATACCGCCGTTCTAGCCCGCCCAAGAATGGCTCTACTATGGCATCGGGTGGCGCAAAGATTTGTCCTTCGTGCGCCAGAACAACGGCCCAGGTAAAATTGGCGTCCAAATGGTCATGCGCCACGACATTCGCGTGGGTACCGAAAACAAGGTAAGGTGCCAATGCCACGCAAAGCGATAGGGTTCCAATAAGAAAGGGTATCTGCCGCGCATTCAATGAGGATAACTGGCCCATTCTAGGGGTGTTTCCTGTGCTGAGCGGGTTCTGGGAAAACCCAGATCGACATAACCAGATAGCTGACCATCGGGACGATGACCATGGTTGCAACAATGCCCCAAACGGCTGGGCTTCCTGTGGCTTGCAAGTACCAAACCAACCAGCTGCTGACGCTAAGCGCCAAAACGCTTGTCAGCGAAAAGCGAATAAACGCCCAGAGCCCTGGCCCCTTGTAGCTGAATGTGATGCGGCGATGCCCCAAAAATGAGAACGGCAAGACAAGCGCATATGCCATCAGATGGGTGGTAAAGGCAGAAAGGTTCAAAATCAGAATCAATGTAAAAGAAAAAATACCGTAAAGTATAGTTGACAATCCGCCCACAAAGACGAAACGCCATAAACGCATAAATGTGCCAACTCGCTGCAAGTTTTCATCTGCCTTTTGCGTTTGGCTGTTTCTTTGTGATTCGGGTAAATTTGTCAAGTTTGCTTGCGGCAAAAGATTGTCAGTTTACAACGTGGTCGTCGCAAGTTAACGACACGAAGATCGGTTTTTTACCAGATAGGGTACCCCCCAGACGTGGCTGACATTTCTATTGATAAATCGTTTTGGTCAGGCCGCAGAGTCTTCCTTACAGGCCATACGGGCTTTAAAGGCGCGTGGTTGATGTTCTGGTTGCGCCAGTTGGGCGCAGACGTGGTTGGCTATTCGTTGCCAGAGAAAAACCATCCATCTTTGCACGGTATATTGGGTTTGCCCGCGGATCACGAGGCAGATGTTTGCGCGGCAGAAAACCTGCGCGGCGCGCTGCAAAAGGCGCGGCCAGACGTGGTGTTTCACCTTGCTGCGCAAGCTATTGTACGCAGGTCATACGATCAGCCCGTCGAAACCTTCGCCAGCAATGTGACTGGAACTGTTAGCCTGCTGGATGGGGTGCGTCACACGCCATCGGTTCGTGCGGTTATCGTGGTAACCAGCGATAAGTGTTATGAAAATAACGAGTGGCCTTGGGGATATCGTGAAAACGACGCCTTGGGTGGCCACGACCCCTATAGTGCCAGCAAGGCTGCGGCAGAGATAGCAGTTTGCGCCATGCGGCGCAGTTACTTTGCGCCGTATCGCGCAGGCGGACATGCGGCGCGCATTGCATCCGTGCGCGCAGGCAATGTGATCGGTGGTGGGGATTGGGCGCAAGACAGGTTAGTTCCCGACATAATTCGCGGGTTGGCAAACGGCAAAGTCGATATTCGCAATCCCAGCGCGGTCCGTCCTTGGCAACATGTGCTAGAGCCATTGGCCTTTTATCTGGGTCTGGCGCAACGCCTGTATACTGCGCCAGAGGGCTGCGATACCGCCTTTAACCTAGGCCCAAATGAGGCCGACATTTGCCCCGTCATTGACCTAGCGCAGGCCCTTGCGCAGCACATTGGCGGGATTGAACTTGCCTTGCCCCAACAGACAGAGCAGCCACATGAGGCGCATCTTCTTATGTTGGACTGTTCGTTTGCAAAGCGCTTGCTTGGATGGCGCAGTCGGTGGTCGCTGCGGGACGCCGTGGCGCAAACTGCCGCGTGGTACAAAGCGCATCAAGACGGTGCGGATATGACGGCCGTAACCGCCGCGCAAATTGCTGAATTCGAAAATGCAGCCCCCTACGGGAAGTTCTAAATGACCCAAATCAAAACAATCACTACCTGCGAAGTTTGCGGCAACACCGATCTGATTCCGTTGCTTGACCTTGGCGCGCAACCGATGTGCGACGATCTTGTTCCAATCGGCCACACCGACACCCCGACAGCTTATCCCCTGACCCTTATCGGCTGCGAGATGTGCTGCACCGTTCATCAAAAGTATCAGGTTGAAAAGAAGTTACTCTTTCCCAAAACCTATCATTATCGGGCCGCCTTGACCAAAGATGTGTTGGACGGAATGCGGGACTTAGTACAGCGGGTTGAGGCCCATGTCGGCGGTTTGTCGGAAAAGACGGTGCTTGATATTGGCTGCAATGATGGAAGTTTGTTGTCGATTTTTCGGGAGTTTGGTGCCTATACCTGCGGGATCGAGCCAACTGGCGCCGCAACAGACGCTAAACCAAAAATTCATTGGCTGCACAACGGATTTTTTGATCGCGCAGCTGTCGATGCATATTTGGCGGATCATGGTAAGCCCGATATTATTACGTTCACGAATGTTTTCGCCCATATCGAAGACTTGAACGGACTTATTGAAAATCTAGCGGCGCTGATGCGAAGCGACACAAAACTAGTGATTGAAAACCATTATCTGGGTTCTGTGGTTGAAATGGCCCAGTTCGACACCTTTTATCACGAACATCCCCGCACCTATTCATTTAAATCATTCGAATATATAGCCAAGAAACTTGGATGCGGCATAGAACATGTCGAATTTCCAAAGCGTTATAACGGGAATATCCGGGTTGTTATGGGAACTGGCAAAGCGGCGCGTGCACCAGATATCGACGAGACAACTTTCATTGCCCAGATCGCAAAGATGCCTGCTTTGATAGACGCAGGCAGGGCGGC
>JAIXVS010000128.1 GCA_027482795.1 Rhodobacter sp. | reverse complement strand
GGTTTATCGCGCGATGATGCGGGGCGGTTTATGAATACCTATGTCCAACAGGGCGTTTTCCCCGAAGACCCGTTCCATATTTTGGATGTGGACGGGGTTGGGGAACTTTTGCTGATCGGCGCGCAGCGCGGGCGCGCGACCCGCGCTGATCTGACCTTGTCGATCTGCGGCGAGCATGGCGGCAACCCCGAATCAATCGATTTTTGTCGCAAGGCGGGCTTTGATTATGTGTCTTGCAGCCCTTATCGCGTTCCGCTTGCACGGCTTGCCTCGGCACACCTGGCGCTTTTGGATCGGGGCGATTTTTCAACAATGCGTTATATTCCAAAAGTTTAGCGCAAAACGGGCGGATTGCTGCCCAAAGCGATGGGCGGTTATCCGCCTAAATTTGCGCCAAATTGTGAACCTGCCCCCCAGTAGGTAGATTGTTAACCACTCGTGGGGTAGCCCCGATGGGTGCCGCGCGGGCTTGCCCGCGGGTGCGATGAAACAAGTGGGATATACCCTAGATGAAAATGCACCAAATCTGGATGGCAGCCGCAACGGCGCTGCTGGTTCAAAGTGGGGCCACCTTTGCTGAGGTTCAGCTCAGCACCTCGAACGACCCAAATGCTGCCCTTAGCGCGTCCTTCGGCGCGCTGCTTGGGGCCGAAAAATCGACCCATGACGCGCTGTCCGAAGCCGACAAGGTGGCACTGGCCACTGGCCCCGAAGCGGCCAGTCTTTTTGGCGCAAAGAAAAGCGCGGAAATTGAATACACAGCCGCATGGCTGATGGCGCAGCCCGAACCTTCGAAAAAGCTGCAAAGCAGCCCCGAATTTGAGTGCCTGAAAGAGGCGCTGTATTTCGAATCGCGCGGAGAAAATGTGAAAGGCCAGTTTGCCGTGGCCGAAGTGATTTTGAACCGCGTTGACAGCCCCGCTTACCCAAATACCGTTTGCGGTGTGGTAGCCCAAGGCAATTCGCAGTCGTGCCAGTTCTCGTATAACTGTGATGGCAAAGCCGAAGTAATGCACGAAGCGGGTTCCGAAGAATTGGCGGCACGGATCGCGGCGCTGATGCTACAAGGCGCGCCGCGCGAGCTCACCGATGGGGCAACCCATTTTCACACAACGGCAGTCAATCCGCGCTGGTCGCGGGTGTTTGAACAAACCGCCAGCATTGGGCGGCATCTGTTCTATCGCCAATAAATTTGGCCAAATGTCGCGGCCCTTGCGACATGCGTCTAAATTTGGCACATAAGGTGTGGGGCAGGCAGTAGTCTGCCCCTATTCTTTTGCCCTTTTGGGCGTTTTTTCTGGGGATCGGCCCATGAGCACCGACATCTCGCTGGCCTTTGCCCACCCTATCGCGCGCAGCGAGGCGTCTGCCACGGCTGACCCGCGCGACCGCATTTCGCTGCGCGATTACATCGTGGATGTAGACATTGGCGCGTTTCAGCAAGAGCGCGGCCATACCCAGCGCGTGATGTTCAACATTGTGGTCGAGGTGCGGCCCGCGCCGCAGCCTTTGAACGATGATGTGGATCGCATCCTGTCCTATGACCGTCTGACCGAGGCGATTGCAGCCGAACTGGCCGCCGAACGGCTGAACCTGCTGGAAACCTTGGCCGAACGGCTGGCCGCGCGCATTTTGACCGAACCGCAAGCCATGCGCGCCTTTGTGCGCATCGAAAAGCTGGATATTGGCCCCTATAAGCTGGGGGTAGAAATTGTCCGCTCGCGCGCGGAAGTCGCGGTGAAAGTGGTGGGCAGCGATGGGCACGAAGCCTCGGTGCATCCTGTTGTGGCCTTTTTGGACAATCGCGCCATTGCTTCGCCCGATCTGCCGCGCCTTTTGGATGGGTTGCAATCCCATGGTCTGCCTGTGATTTTGACAGTGGGCCTGCCCGATGTGCCGCGCCCGCAAACGGGCCATGGCCCCACACAGCGCCGTGTCGATTTGCTGGCGATAGAGCAGAACGCATGGGTGCTGGCGGCGCGGGATGCGCGCTGCGTGGTCGTGGCCACGCGCACGGAAATTGACTGGGCAATCAAACGCGGGCAAATGATTGTCTGGGCCCCCAGCAAGCTGGTGCTGGATGCGGTTGATGGCCCGCAAACCCGCGCGCCTTTGCATTTGGCGCTGTGGCTGGCCGAACAGATGGCCGCCGATCGGCTGATCGTGCATGGCGATGCCAATTCGGGCATTGGCGCGCTGCCCGCAGGCTCGCACGTTACTGTTGTTACAGCCGCGTGAGGCGCGCCCACTTGCATTGGGCGCAGCGCCTATACTACCAAGACTTATGGAATACCTGCGCCCCATCCCCCAGTTTGATCCCGCCCGCCCAGCGGATGCGCTGCCCTTGGCGGGGGGCTTGGGCTGGTTCGCCCAAGTCGAGGTGATCACGCGCCATCAGCCAGCGCGGATTATGGCCGCGTCTGATCTGCCCCTTGCCGATGCGCAGCGCCTGTCTGCGCCGCGGCCCCATTTCGCGGGCCTGTCGCTGGATCGCCCGCGCGTGATGGGGATTTTGAACATCACGCCCGATAGTTTTTCAGACGGCGGGCTGTTTTTGGCCCCAGAGGCCGCGCTGATGCAGGCGCGGCGGATGGCGGCGG
>JAIXVS010000303.1 GCA_027482795.1 Rhodobacter sp. | reverse complement strand
CCCACGCCCAATCCGTCGCCGTTGACCAAATTGAACACCCCCGCAGGCAGGCCCGCATCATGGCAAAATTCGGCAAAGATCATCGCGTTCAGGGGGGATTCTTCGGATGGTTTCAAGACGCAAGTGCAGCCCGTGAGAATGGCGGGAATGGCTTTCAGCGCGATTTGGTTCATCGGCCAGTTCCACGGCGTAATCAGCCCCACCACGCCGATAGGTTCCAGCGCGATGCGGTCATTTGGGGCATGGGGGCCAAGCGGGCGGATCCATTCCATTTTGTCAAAGGCGGTTAGAAAGTTTTCCAAATGCCATGGCAGACAGGGCGATTGTTCTTCGCGCGCCAGATCAATCGGCGCGCCCATTTCCATGGAAATCGCTTGAGACAGCTCTTCCACGCGGGCGTGATATTGCTGCAAAATCCGTTCCACCACCGCGCGGCGATCTGCCAGCGATGTCGCTGCCCATTTGGGAAAGGCGGCCTTGGCGGCGGCAACGGCTGCGTTCAAATCGGCCTCTGACCCCAGCGAGATGATGGCGCATGGCTCTTCTGTCGAAGGGTTGATGACATGGCAATCGCGCGGGGCCTGTGGGGCCACCCATGCGCCATTGATATAGAAATCGCGTTTGTGCAGCATTTCGGCCCCCATAATTTGATCATATTCTGGCGCAACTGCGCTCTTTGGGCAAGGCATAGGCCCGTTCGTTTACAGATTTATAGAATGACACCCCAATTTGCACCGCCCATTTGCGACATTCTTTTGGCCGCCCGCGCGCGGCACAGGAAAATATTCTATTCTGCGGCATCCTAACCTGCGTATCTAGAATTTTCTTCCAAAGCATATAGGTATATCACAGCTGATAACACAGGAGAGACCCATGTCGATTCGCATCAATGATCTTGCGCCCGATTTTACCGCCGAAAGCACGGCGGGAACCATTCATTTTCACGATTGGCTGGCAGGCGGCTATGCCATTATCTTTAGCCATCCGCGCGATTTTACCCCCGTTTGCACCACCGAATTTGGCGCAGTGGCGCAGCTTGCCGCCGAATGGAAGGCGCGCAATACCAAGGTGATTGGCGTGTCGGTGGACAGCGTGGAAGATCACGGCAAGTGGAAGCGCGATATCGAAGCCTTTGCAGGCTCGCCCGCCGATTTTCCCATCATCGACGATACCAGCCTGACCGTGGCCAAAGCCTATGACATGCTGCCCGCCGATTACTACCTGCCCGCCGAGGGGCGCACGCCTGCCAATACCGCCACTGTGCGCACGGTTTACATTATCGGCCCCGACAAAAAGGTGCGCCTGACGATGTCTTACCCCATGTCCGTGGGCCGCAACTTTGCCGAGATTCTGCGCGCGCTGGATGCGGTGCAGGCCACCGACGGCGTGCCACTGGCCTCCCCCGCCAACTGGCAAGTGGGCCAAGATGTGATCGTGGCGCTGGCCCTAAATAACGATCAGGCCAAGGAACGCTTTGGCGAGTTGGACATCAAACTGCCCTACCTGCGCTTTGCCAAAGCGCCGAAGTAAATTGGCCTTGGCCTCCAGCGATGGGGGCCTACCCCTTCGCGTTAAAGAAATCAGAAATCTGCTGCGCCATGGCTTCGGATATGCCTGGAACCGCCATCAGGTCGGGCAGACCTGCGCGCGCCACGGCCTTAGCACTGCCGAAATGGGCAAGCAGCGCGCGTTTGCGCACAGCGCCGATGCCTGGCACGTCATCCAAAGGCGTGGCGGAAATGGCTTTTGACCGCTTGGCGCGGTGCGCCCCAATGGCCCAGCGGTGGGCCTCGTCCCGCAGGCGCTGTATGAAATAGAGCACGGGATCATTGCGTTGCAGGGCAAAGGGTTGATCGCCGCTGCGGTAAAACTCTTCCTTGCCTTGGTCGCGATCAACACCCTTGGCGACCCCAACCATGGCAATGTCATCCACGCCCAGTTCGGCCAAAATCCCCGCCACGGCAGACACTTGGCCTGCCCCACCATCGATCAGCAGTAGGTCTGGCCACATGTCTGATTTGCGGTCGGGGTCTTCTTTCAGCAGCCGTTCAAAGCGGCGCGTCAGCACCTCGCGCATCATGCCAAAATCGTCGCTATTCGCGCCCGCGGCCGATTTGATGTTGAACTTGCGATACTGGCTTTTCAAAAACCCGTCTGCCCCCGCAACAATCATTCCGCCCACGGCATCGCTGCCTTGGATATGGCTGTTATCATAGACCTCGATCCGCTTTGGCGGGCCGTCCAAATCAAACGCCTCGGCCAAACCTTCTAGCAGGCGGTTTTGCGTGCTGGATTCCGACATTTTGCGCGCAAGACTTTCGCGGGCGTTGCGGGCGGCGTTTTCCACCAATTCCAGTTTTTCGCCCCGTTGTGGGGTGGCGATTTCAACCTTGCGCCCCGCGCGATCGGCCAAAAGCTGCAACATCAGGTCTTCGTTATCGATGGCATGAGACAGCAAGATCAGGCGTGGCGGTTCTTTATCGTCATAGAACTGGCCCAAGAAGGCCTCAAGAATCTCGGCCTCTTCCGCCCCTGCGCCCGTGCGCGGGTAAAAGTCGCGGTTGCCCCAGCTTTGATTGGCGCGGATAAAGAACACCTGCACGCAGGCCTGACCGTTTTCCAAATGCAGGGCAATCACATCGGCCTCATTCACGCCAGCAGGGTTGATACCTTGGCTTTGCTGCACCGTGGTCAGCGCGCGGATACGGTCGCGCAGAGCGGCGGCGCGTTCGAACAACATATTATCGCTGGCTTCGGCCATTTCGCGGGCAAGGTTGGCTTGAACAGCGGTTGTTTTGCCTTCCAAAAACCGCTGCGCATCGGCGACCAGCCCTGCATAGCCCGCCTCATCCACCTTACCCACGCAAGGTGCAGCGCAACGTTTGATTTGATATTGCAAACAGGGGCGCGTGCGGCTGTCAAACGTCGCATCGCTGCAATTGCGCAAAAGGAAGACCTTTTGCAATTGATTCAACGTGCGCGTGACCGCCCCCGCGCTGGCAAAGGGGCCGTAATAGGCCCCTTTTTCGCTGCGCTTGCCGCGATGCTTTTTCAGCTGTGGAAACGGATGCGTGGTAGAAATTAGGATATTCGGAAAAGACTTATCGTCCCGGAGCAGCACGTTATAGCGCGGCTTTAGCTGTTTGATCAGGTTCTGTTCCAGCAGCAGCGCCTCGGTCTCTGTGCGCGTGGTCAGGAACATCATCGAGGCAGTTTCAAAGATCATCCGCGCGATCCGCGCCGAATGGCCCGAGGGGCGCGCATAGTTGGACACCCGCGCGCGCAAGTTGCGCGCTTTGCCCACATACAGCACCTCAGACGCCGCATTCAGCATTCGATAAACGCCAGGGCTGCCGTCGATTGTTTTCAAATACGATTGAATCAGCTCGTACCCAGTTGGCGGCAAGGTCGAAGAATCGGTCATGGTACGCGGGCACTCTCGCTGGGGTTGATTCGGTGGTTTGGCTGCACTGGGCGCGGGTAAAGTTCAAGTGAAAAGCTATCCCCGCTTTCTGTGGATAACTCTGCGGAGAAACTTTATGTTGCAGCAAAAGCGCCTTGTTTTCTAGGCCTCTGATTGATTTGCCTATTTTTTAGGCACTTTATTAAGCTATTGAAAATAAACGATAAAAATTTGATAGCCTATGCAACGCACTGATATTGCAATGCTTTTGTGAAGGTCTTGTGACCAATACGCGAAAAGTGGACAACTTTTGGAATGCGGGCGCAAACGCCTATTCTGTGCCCATCACATCGGGGGTCTGCCACGCCAAATGCTGCCCCCCATCTACCGCAATCATTTGCCCCGTGACCGAAGGCGAATCAAGGAAATATCCTAAAGCGGCGGTAATGTCCTTTGGATTTGCGCCGCGCTGCAAAAGGGTAGATTGTCGCTGTTTTGCAAACAATTCGGGCGTTTGCCGCGCGCCTTGCAGCGTGGGGCCTGGCCCAATGCCGTTGACCCGCACATGCGGCGCAAGTGCTTGGGCTGCGGTGCGCGTCATCGCCCAAAGACCCATTTTGGCGATGGTATAGCTAAAATGTTCAGGGGTGAGTTTATGCACCCTTTGATCGATCATATTGATGATCAATGCCCGCGCCAACGGCTCGCCTGCCTCATCCAGCGCAGCCCTTGGCGCTTGGGCAGCAAAGGCTTGGCTAAGCACAAATGGCGCGCGCAGATTGCTTTCAATATGCCGATCCCAAGATTTGCGGGTGGCGGTTTCAAAACTGTCGTGCTCAAAGATTGACGCATTGTTCACAAGCACAGACAAAGGCCCAACCAGCCCTTGCGCAGCGGTGGCGACCAGCTTTTCAACTTGGCTTTCAATCAGCAGGTCCGCGCGCAGGGCCACAGCCTTGCGGCCCATATCGCGGATCTCTTTGGCAACCGCTTCTGCCTCATCGCGTGAGGTAGCGAAGTGCAGCGCCACATCATAACCGCGCGCGGCCAAATACAGTGCCATACTGCGGCCCAAACGTCGCCCCGCGCCAGTTACCAATGCCCGCATTATTTCGTCTTACACCCACAATAATCGCGGCCCAGAATCGCGCCGCCAATATCTTTGCGCCCACAATGCGGACAGGCGCGCAATTTTGCAACCCCAAGTGGTTTAATTCTACCGCCGCTCGCGCGAACAATAGCTCGGCCAATCATGGCGATGATGACCATCACCAACAGAAAAAACAAAATCGCTTTGACCATGCTACAGCCCAAACCGCGATAGCAGCGCGCGTTCTTCAATTTTGGCAAGCAGGGCGTCGCCAAAATCCAGCCCAAAGCGCGATAACAGGCCACGGCGCTGGCCCAAATACCGCAACCGTACCTTTTCGCCGAAAAGCGATTTCAGTTTGGGCACAAGATGCGCCACCCCATCAGCAAGACCCAAATCGACCGCGCCTTGGCCCACCCACACATCGGCATTGAACAGGTCTGCACCTACCAACCGCGTTCCGCGCCGCGCCTTTACATGGGCGATAAATGCAGCATGGATCGGCTCTTGCAATGCCTTAAGCCGTGCCACATCGGCGGGCTTTTGCGGCAAAAACGGGTCAGCAAAACTTTTTGATTTGCCCGCAGTGACCACCCGCCGCTCAATCCCCTGCCGGGCCATAATTTCGGTAAACCCGAATGATGCGAAAATAACCCCGATGGAACCAACGATGGAACTGTCATCCACCCAAATCTGATCGCCCGCGCAGGCCAGCCAATACCCGCCCGAAGCAGCAACATCTTCGACAAAGGCATGAACAGGCACACCCTTTTCATCCGCCAGCCGCCTAATGCGCGCGGCGATAAGGCTGGATTGAACCGCCGATCCACCTGGCGAATTGATTACCAAGGCCACTGCCGCAGGCTTCATCGCAAAGGCTTTTTCGATAATGGGGGCAAGCCCCGCATCAGACAACCCGCCGCGCCCCATACCAATTGCGCCGTTCAAGCGGATAACGGGAACCAAAGGCTGCTTTTTCACAAAGGGAATGAAATTTTTCATGCCTTATACCTAGTCCGCCGCCTTTGCCAAAACAACGCTTTAGCCTTCACTTTGGCAAAAATATCGCCAGCGCGGCCTTGCGCCCTGCCCCTGCCCTTGCGCGGCACGGCATTTCCCGCCAGCATCACCGCATGATTGATAAGTTGGAAATGTTCATCGCATTGGCCGCCGAACGCCATTTTGGGCGCGCGGCGCTGGCCTGCGGGGTCACGCAGCCTTCGTTGTCGTCGGCCATTCGGCAATTGGAAGACCAACTTGGCGTGCAGCTGGTGCATCGCGGATCGCGGTTTATGGGCCTAACCCCCGAAGGCGCGCGTGTGCTGGATTGGGCGCGGCGCATTGTGGGCGATATGCGCGCGTTAAAGGCCGAAATGCGCAGTGTGCATTCGGGCCTGTCGGGTAATTTGCGCATTGGGGTCATTCCAACGGCGCTGCCGATGGTGGCCGAACTGACCGCGCCGTTCATCGCACGCCATCCCAACATGCGGGTGACGATCCTATCGCGCACATCGGCCGAAATTCTGGCGGGGATAGACACATTGGAATTGGACGCGGGCATCACCTATTTGGATAACGAACCCTTGGGCCGCGTGGCGCAAGTGCCGCTTTACACCGAATTTTATCGGTTTTTGTGCAGCCCCGATGCGCCCCTTTCCCAAAAACCCGCCGTCACTTGGGCCGAGGTTGCCGCCCAGCCCCTGTGCCTTTTGACGGCTGATATGCAGAACAGGCGCATCATCAACCAACATCTGGCTGACGCGGGCATGGCTGGCCAAACGGGGACGATGGTAGAAAGCAATTCAACCATCGCGTTGATTTCCCATGTTAAAACCGGCGCTTGGGCATCTATTGTGCCAAAGAAATTGGCCGATATGCTGGGCGGCACTGGAATGGTTTCTATCCCTGTTGTCCAGCCCGAGGCAGAGCATTTGGTGGGCCTGATTACCGCCAAAATCGACCCGCAGACCCCCGTCTTGCAAGCCTTGATCGATGCTGCGACCAAGTTCAAAGATTGATAGCCGCAGCCTATCGCTTCACGGATAATCGATATTGATTTCCTAATCAAAATCGCTAGCCCTTAGAAAACACTTTTTGAGGGCCTCATGCTGGACACTGCCACCCTTGCCACCCGTACGGACGAGATTTTGGCCGCCCATCTGGCGCGCGAGGGGGCATTGCTGCCGATCTTGCATGATATTCAGGCCGAATTTGGCTATATCCCGCAAGAATGCCTGCCCCAAATCGCGCGCGCGCTGAATATTTCGCGCGCCGAAGTGCATGGCGTGGTGTCATTCTACCACGATTTCCGCGAGGTGCCCGCGGGCCGCCATGTGGTTAAACTGTGCCGGGCCGAGGCCTGCCAAGCCATGGGCGCAGATGAATTATCCGCCCATGCCCGCGCAAAGCTGGGGGTAGATTGGCACGAAACCACACCAAATGGTGCGGTCACCCTAGAGCCTGTGTTCTGCCTTGGCCTTTGCGCCTGCGGTCCAGCGGCGATTGTCGATGGCAAACTGATCGCCCGTTTAGATACTGCGAAACTTGATGCAATCTTGGGGGATTTGGCATGAAGATTTACCTGCCCCTAGACAGTGTTGCCGTCGCCCTTGGCGCAGATGATATTGCTGCGGCAATAACAGCCCATGCATCCAAAACGGGCGCTCAGATTGAACTGATTCGCAACGGATCGCGCGGCATGGTCTGGCTGGAACCGCTGGTCGAGGTGGAAACACCCGCAGGCCGTATGGGCTTTGGCCCCTTCACACCCGCTGATATTCCAGCACTTTTTGGCGATTTGGCCCAGCACCCCAAGGCCTTGGGTTTGGTCGAAGCCCTGCCTTGGATGGCAGGCCAAACGCGGCTAACCTTTGCGCGCTGCGGCGTGATTGACCCGCTGAATTTCAACGACTTCAACGCAAACGGCGGTTTTGCGGGCCTGACGCGCGCGCTGGATATGGCCAGCGCCGATATTGTGGCCGAAGTCACCGCTTCGGGCCTGCGCGGGCGTGGCGGCGCGGGCTTTCCCACGGGGATTAAGTGGAAAACAGTGGCCGACGCGAAAGCAGCGCAGAAATACATCGTCTGCAACGCCGATGAAGGCGACAGTGCCACCTTTGCCGACCGTATGCTGATGGAAGGCGACCCGCTGACCCTAATCGAAGGCATGGTAATTGCAGGGCTGGCCACTGGGGCGACCAAAGGGTTTGTGTACATACGTTCGGAATACCCCATTGCCATTGAGGTGATGGAAAGGGCCGTGCTGCTTGCCCGTGCCAACGGCGTTCTAGGGGCCAGCGTTATGGGGCGCGGCCCTGCCTTTGATATGGAAATTCGCGTGGGCGCAGGTGCCTATGTCTGCGGCGAAGAAACCAGCCTTTTGAACAGCCTAGAGGGCAAGCGCGGCGTTGTGCGCGCCAAGCCCCCCCTGCCCGCGCTGCAAGGGTTTATGGGCCAGCCAACGGTGGTGAACAACGTGATCTCGCTGGCATCCATCCCTGTGATTATGGCCAAAGGGGCTGCGCATTACGCCGCCATTGGGCTGGGCCGTTCGCGCGGCACGATCCCGCTGCAAATTGCGGGCAATGTCAAATACGGCGGTTTGTTCGAGGTGGGCTTTGGCCTGACCTTGGGGCAGATTGTCGATGATATCGCGGGCGGCACGGCAACGGGGCGTCCTGTGAAAGCAGTGCAGGTTGGCGGGCCGCTGGGCGCATATTTCCCGCGCGCACTGTTCGATACGCCCTTTGGATATGAAGAATTTGCAGGCAAAGAAGGGCTGATTGGCCACGCGGGCCTAACCGTGTTTGACGACAGCGCCGATATGCTGGCACAAGCCCGCTTTGCCATGGAATTCTGCGCCATTGAATCCTGCGGCAAATGCACGCCCTGCCGCATTGGCGCGGTGCGCGGGGTGGAAACGGTGGACCGTATTGCCAAGGGCGATGCGGCAGCCATTCCCCTGCTGACCGATCTGTGCGCGACGATGAAATCAGGCTCGCTTTGCGCGTTGGGTGGGTTCACGCCCTATCCCGTTTTATCCGCGCTGAACCATTTCCCCGCCGATTTTGCCCGATCAAAAGAGGCTGCCGAATGACCGAACCCGTCAAAGGCCCCGCATCCTATTTCCCATCCATCGAGGTGAAATACGGCCAGCCCATGCAGCATTGGTTCGATGTGATCGCCCCTTTGCTGGGCAATCCGCATATGCAGATTGTCGCCCATCTGAAAGAACATCACGCCATGGGACACGGCCATGCCAATGCCATCGTCGCCCATCAGCTTGCCACAAAGAAAGGTGCCTGAAATGAAAGATTTCATCATTCCCGACCGCGATTATGGCACCCCTGCGGCCAAATCTAAACAGATGGTCACATTGACGATTGACGGCTTTGATGTGACGGTGCCCGAAGGCACCTCGATCATGCGGGCGGCGGCGGAAATTGGCATTTCCGTGCCAAAACTGTGCGCCACAGATTCGGTCGATGCCTTTGGCTCGTGCCGCCTTTGTTTGGTAGAAATCGAAGGCCGCAATGGCACGCCAGCATCTTGCACCACGCCCGTGGCTGCGGGGCTGAAAGTGACCACGCAGAACGCAAAACTGAAAACCCTGCGGCGCGGCGTGATGGAACTTTATATCAGCGACCACCCGCTAGATTGCCTAACATGCAGCGCCAATGGTGACTGCGAATTGCAAGATATGGCAGGGGCCGTGGGCCTGCGCGATGTGCGGTATGAGGCGGTTCAAACCCATTTCCGCGCCAAAGACACCAGCGGGCAAGTGAACCCGCAATACATTCCGCGCGACGATTCGAACCCCTATTTCAGCTATGATCCGCAAAAATGCATCGTATGTTCGCGCTGCGTGCGCGCCTGCGAAGAAGTGCAGGGTACCTTTGCCCTTACCATCGAAGGGCGCGGTTTTGACAGCCGTGTATCCTTCGGCGCAAAAACCGATACCGCGATCACTTCCGATTGCGTGTCTTGCGGGGCCTGCGTGGCTGCCTGCCCCACCGCCACGTTGCAAGAAAAATCCATCATCGAGATCGGCACGCCCGAACGCAGCGTGATCACCACCTGCGCCTATTGCGGCGTAGGCTGTTCGTTCAAGGCCGAACTGCGCGGCGATGAATTGGTCCGCATGGTGCCCTACAAACACGGCAAGGCGAACCGTGGCCATTCCTGCGTGAAGGGCCGCTTTGCCTATGGCTATGCCAGCCATCAGGATCGCATCCTGAACCCAATGATCCGCGAAAACATCACTGACCCGTGGCGCGAAGTATCTTGGGCCGAAGCGATGGAATTTACCGCCGCCCGTATGAAGGGCATTATTGAAAAGCACGGCCGCCATTCGGTGGGCGTCATCACATCGTCTCGTTGCACCAATGAAGAGGCATATTTGGTGCAAAAGCTGACCCGCGCTGTGTTTATGAACAACAATACAGATACCTGCGCGCGGGTCTGCCATTCGCCCACAGGCTATGGGCTGGGCCAAACGCTGGGCACCAGTGCGGGCACGCAAGACTTTGATTCGGTAGAACAAACCGATGTTGTCATCGTGATTGGCGCAAACCCAACCGATGGCCATCCAGTTTTTGCCAGCCGTTTGAAAAAGCGCCTGCGCAAAGGGGCCAAGCTGATTGTGATCGACCCGCGCCGCACCGATATGGTGCAAAGCCCGCATATCAAGGCCGCGCATCATCTGGCACTGACCCCAGGCACCAACGTGGCCGTTGTGACCGCGCTGGCCCATGTGATTGTTACCGAAGGCCTGTTTGACGAGGCGTTTATCCGCGAGCGTTGCGATTGGGACGAATTCCAAGATTACGCCGAATTCGCCGCGCGCCCCGAAAACAGCCCCGAATCCACCGCCCTGCTAACGGGTGTTTCCGCAGAAGAGCTGCGCGCAGCAGCCCGCCTATATGCCAAAGGCGGCAATGGCGCGATTTACTATGGGCTGGGCGTGACCGAGCATTCGCAGGGCTCGACTACCGTGATCGGCATCGCTAACCTTGCCATGATGACGGGCAATGTTGGCCGCGCGGGCGTGGGGGTAAACCCCTTGCGCGGGCAAAACAACGTGCAAGGGTCCTGCGATATGGGGTCGTTCCCGCACGAACTGCCCGGCTATCGCCATGTCAAAGGCGAAGGCGTGCGCGAGATTTTCCAAAAGGTTTGGGGCGTACAGATTGACGACGAACCCGGCCTGCGCATTCCCAATATGCTGGATGCCGCGATGGAAGGCACGTTCAAGGGCCTGTATTGCCAAGGGGAGGACATCCTACAATCTGACCCAGACACCAAGCACGTGGCCGCTGGCCTTGCCGCGATGGACTGCGTGATCGTGCATGACCTGTTCCTAAATGAAACCGCCAATTACGCGCATGTGTTCTTGCCAGGTTCCACCTTCCTGGAAAAAGACGGCACCTTTACCAATGCCGAACGCCGCATCAACCGCGTGCGCAAGGTCATGGCCCCGCGCAATGGCTATGCCGATTGGGAAATCACCCAAATGCTGGCCCGCGCTATGGGCGCAAATTGGGGCTACACGCATCCGTCCCAAATCATGGACGAGATTGCCATGACCACCCCCAGCTTTGCGGGCGTGAACTATGCAAGGCTGGAAGAACTGGGCTCCGTGCAGTGGCCTTGCAATGAAAAGGCACCCGAAGGCACGCCGCTGATGCATGTTGACGGGTTTGTGCGCGGCAAGGGCAAGTTCATCCACACAGAATATGTCGCAACCGATGAACGCACTGGCCCGCGCTTTCCGCTGCTGCTGACCACAGGGCGCATCTTGTCGCAGTACAACGTCGGCGCGCAAACGCGGCGCACCGCCAATGTCGCGTGGCATACCGAAGACCTGCTGGAAATTCACCCGCATGACGCGGAAGTGCGCGGTGTCAAGGATGGCGATTATGTACGCCTTGCCAGCCGCTCGGGCGAGACGAGCCTGCGCGCAAAAGTCACCGACCGCGTCAATCCCGGTGTGGTTTACACCACGTTCCACCACCCCGACACGCAGGCCAACGTGATCACGACAGATTATTCGGATTGGGCCACCAATTGCCCCGAATATAAAGTAACGGCTGTTCAGGTGGGCCTGTCAAATGGCCCATCCGAGTGGCAACAGGACTATGCCGCGCAGGCAGCACACTCGCGGCGCATCGCGGCGGCCGAATGATGCAAACGTCGCGCCCAGCACAGCGCGTCAGCTTTGGGCGGGGCGATGTCCCCGCCCGCCCGCTCGCCGCCGAGGTGGCGGTGGCGCTGTCTTTCAACGGCACGACGCAGGCGGTAATGATGGCCAGCCCCGCCGATCTGGTCGATTTCGCCTATGGTTTTGCGGCCAGCGAAGGGATTGCGCGGGCAGATCAAATTCAATCCGTCGACCTTGTGGAAACCCCGCTGGGAATTGATCTGCAAATCTGGGTCGACGCGCAGGCCGAGGCGCGCCTATCCGCGCGCCGCCGCACTATGGCGGGGCCTGTGGGCTGCGGCCTGTGCGGGATTGATAGTTTGGAAGAGGCGCTGCGCGCGGCTCAACCTGTTTCCGACCACACGTTCACAATGACCCCATCGCAGGTGATGGCCGCTATGGGCGATTTGCCCCGCCATCAACCCCTGCATGATGCCACCCGCGCCATTCATGCCGCAGGGTTTTGGACAAATCCCATGGTTGCCGTGCGCGAAGATGTGGGGCGGCACAATGCGCTGGATAAATTGGTTGGCCATATAGGCCGCACAGGACTTACCCCAAATGGCGCAGTTCTTTTGACATCTCGCGTCTCTATCGACATGGTGCAAAAGGTGGCAAGCCTTGGCGCACCAATCATCATCGCCGCATCCGCCCCCACCGATGCCGCCCTGCGCATGGCAGATGGCGCAGGCATCACCCTGATTGCACAGGCGCGGGGCGAGCGATTTGACCTGTTCACCCACCCCAACCGCATTTCCCAAGAGGCCGCCGATGTCGCCTGAACCCTCGCATACCAACCCGCAAGCCAAGCTGATCTATATGGCCAACCAGATCGCCAAATTCATGGAAAGCAAACCTCATGCCGAAGGCGTGGCGCTGCTGGCATCTCATATCAACGACTTTTGGGAACCCCGTATGCGCCGCCATTTGTTTTCTGTCATCGACGAAGGCGGCGCAGGCCTGCGCCCCTTGGTGCTGGAAGCTGCGGACAGGATCAAGCGCCCTGTGTCGGCCTGATGGCCCATAAGGGGCTTTGCCCAAACTTGCGAAGAAGCTTCGCAAGTATAGCTGCGCGCTCACCCCAGGATATTTTTAGAGCAAGGAAGGAACAAACCTTCTGCCTGCTTCCTTGCTCTGCAAATATCCTCGGGGGTGAGGAGCGAAGCGACGAGGGGGCTGACAGCCCCCTTTTTCACACGCGCTCGGCCACTATCGCGGCCAAATACCGCCCATAGTCATTCTTTGCGTAGATTTTCGCCCGTACGGCCAAATTATCGCGCGAAATCCATCCTTGGCGGTATGCAATTTCATCAGGGCAGCCCACTTGCAAACCTTGGCGATTCTCCAATGTGCGCACGAAATTGCCCGCGTCCAGCAGGCTTCCATGCGTGCCCGTATCCAGCCAAGCATACCCGCGGCCCATGCGTTCAACGTTCAGGCTGCCCTCGGCGCGGTAAATCTCCAATAGATCAGCAATTTCCAACTCGCCGCGCGGCGAGGGTTTCACTTGCGCTGCCAAATCTGGCGCGCGGGCATCCAGATAATACAGGCCTGTGACGGCGTAATTTGACGGCGGCTTTGCGGGTTTTTCAATAATCGCGCGCACTTGGCCATTTGCATCAAAATCCACCACGCCATAGCGTTCGGGGTCTGCCACGCGATAGCCAAACACCGTGCCGCCCTGCGCTTTGGCATCCGCCTGAGCCAACATTTCGGGCAGGCCGTGGCCGAAAAAGATGTTGTCGCCCAGCACCAAAACCGAAGGCGCACCGTTCAGAAAATCGCGCGCCAAGAGATAGGCCTGCGCCAGCCCATCAGGCGAGGGTTGGATGATATAGGTCAGCTGCAACCCCCATTGCGCCCCATCGCCCAGCAGGCGCTGGAACTGCGCCTGATCTTCGGGCGTGGTGATGATCGCCACCTCGCGGATGCCGCCCAGCATCAGCACCGACAAGGGGTAGTAGATCATCGGTTTATCATGAATGGGAAGCAATTGTTTGGATACGCCCAAGGTAATGGGCCACAGGCGTGATCCTGTGCCGCCTGCCAGAATAATCCCTTTGCGGTTCATGGGCTTATCTCCTTAATCAGGGCGGGAAGGGCGGCCTGCCAATCGGGGCGAGCGATGCCAAAGTCGCGCTCCAATGTGCTGCAATCGAGCCGCGAATTGGCGGGGCGGCGGGCGGGGGTTGGGTAGGCGGATGTGGGAATATCCGTGATGGTGCAGGACAGGTTTGCCGCCTGCATAATCGCGCGCGCAAAATTCGCCCAAGACGTATCAGGCGCGCCAGAAAAGTGGTAAGTGCCGCCCGCGTTGCCTGCTTGCATTGCCGCTGCAATCTGCCAAATGGCACCCGCAATCGCGCTTGCAGGGGTCGGCCCGCCGATTTGGTCGGCCACCACATTTAGGTTTTCCCGTGCACCGCCGAGCCGCAACATCGTCTTTAGGAAATTGCTGCCATGTGCCGAAAACACCCAAGACGTGCGCAGGATAACATGGCGCCCGCCGCTGCCGCGCATGCCCACCTCCCCCGCCATTTTGCTGCGCCCATAGGCCCCCAAGGGGGCGGTGGGATGATCGGGGGCAAAGGGCGCATCGCCCGCACCATCGAACACATAATCGGTAGAGACGTGGATCATTGGAATGCCCAGCGCTGCGCAAGCCTGCGCTATGGCACTGGGACTGGCGGCGTTGACAAGGGTCGCATCAGCCTCGTGGGCCTCGGCCAGATCAACAGCTGTCCAAGCTGCGGCGTTGATGACCAGATCGCAATCTTGCACCGCTGCCGCGCATGAGTCAGGCTGCATGAAATCGGCCTGTGATCGGGATAAAAATCGCACTGAAACGCCCGCTGGAACGCTGCGCGCCAATTCCTGAGCCACTTGGCCAGTTTGCCCGAACACCAGCACTCTCATGCACGCGTTCCCAAACGCTGCCCCACACCGCTGCGCGCCTGTAACGGCTGCCACCATGCGGCATTGTCCAAATACCAGCGCACGGTGCGACGCAGACCTTCGTCAAGCGTAACGGATGGCCGCCAGCCCAGTTCAGTGCGAATGCGCGCGGGGTCAATCGCATAGCGCAGATCGTGCCCTGGACGGTCGGTGACATAGGTGATCAGGCGGGCATGGGGCGCGCCTGATGGGGCCATCTCGTCCAGCAGCACGCAGATTTTCTGAACGATATCAATATTTTGCGCCTCATTCTCGCCGCCGACATTATAGCTGCGGCCCAGCGCACCCTTAGCCAAAACCAGCAGCAAGGCATCTGCGTGATCTTCGACATACAGCCAATCGCGCACGTTTTTACCCTGCCCGTAAACGGGAATGGGCTGCCCAGCGAGTGCGTTCAAAATCACCACTGGGATCAGCTTTTCGGGAAAGTGGTAGGGGCCGTAATTGTTGGAACAATTGGTCAAAACCACGGGCAATCCATAAGTCTCCCCCCATGCGCGCACCAGATGGTCACTGGCGGCCTTGCTGGCGGAATAGGGGCTGCGCGGATCGTAGGGCGTGTCTTCGGTGAATTTGCCCACCTCGCCCAAACTGCCGAAAACCTCATCTGTGGAAATGTGGTGAAAACGAAAACCCACGGGGCGACCTGCGCCCTGCCAATAGGCGCGGGCGGCTTCCAGCATGTTGAAGGTGCCCGTGATATTGGTTTGCACAAAATCACTTGGGCCATCGATAGAACGGTCAACATGGCTTTCAGCGGCAAGGTGCATTACGGCATCGGGGCTGTGGGTGTTGAAGACATCATCCAGTCGGGCGCGGTCGCGGATATCGGCCTGCTCAAAGCTGTACAGGTTTGAGGTTGCCACTTGCGCCACATTCGCCTCGCAGGCGGCATAGGTCATGGCGTCCAGATTGATCACCTCATGCCCGCGCGACACGGCCAGCCGCACCACGGCAGACCCGATAAACCCCATGCCGCCCGTGATTAAAATCTTCATACAGCACCATAGATGAAGGGGGATTTGAATGCCGCAAGGCGCGGCGCATGTGTATCTTTGGCCGAAAGAACAGGGGCGGTATTGCCCCAATCAATACCAATGTCGGGATCATCCCACGCAATACCGCCATCGCATTCGGCAGAATAGGGGGCGGTGACCTTATACTGCACTTCGGCCCCTTCGCTGCGGGTAATAAACCCGTGCAGAAATCCAACTGGCACAAGCAGTTGCAACCCGTTTTCCGCGCTAAGCTCTATGCCGAACCACTGACCGTAGGTCGTGCTACCCACCCGCACATCCACCGCCACATCGTAAATCACCCCACGCGTACAGCGCACCAATTTATCCTGCGTAAAGGGGGGGCGTTGGTAATGCAGGCCGCGTAGGGTGCCGACTGCGCCCGACATCGAATGATTATCTTGCACAAATTCCAAATCAATCCCCGCCGCCGATAAGGCTGCGCGCGAATACACTTCACAAAACCAACCGCGCGCATCGCCGTGGCGTTTGGGCGCGATAATCAACAGGCCCTTGATCGGGGTTTCTTCGATATTCATAACGCGTCCTGCGGTTGCGATCTGCCTTCGCTAGACCACAGCCGCAGATACATTTCAAGACTAGCCGATTGCAGCGGCTTTCACGTCTGCATCGATAAAGGGCAAATATTGGCCGAAATTATCGGCAAACATGCCGACAAGTTTCTGCGCGGCTGCGTCATAGGCAGCTTTATCGGCCCATGTGCTGCGCGGGTCCAACAGGCCCGTATCAACACCCGCGACCATCACGGGCACCTCGAACCCAAAGTTGGGATCGCGGCGGAATTTGGCCGCAGACAATGACCCATCCAAGGCCGCCGTCAACAGCGCGCGGGTGGCGCGGATTGGCATCCGCTTGCCCGTGCCAAATTTCCCGCCCGTCCAGCCCGTATTAACCAGCCAGCAGGTTGCACCAAACTGCGCAATTTTTTCTTGCAGCAGTTTGCCATATACTTCGGGGCGGCGCGGCATGAAGGGCGCGCCAAAGCAGGTGCTAAAGGTTGGGGTGGGTTCCACAATCCCACGTTCTGTGCCTGGCGTTTTCGCCGTAAACCCCGACAAGAAATGATACATCGCCTGCGCTGGGGTCAGGCGCGAGATGGGTGGCAGTACGCCATAGGCATCGCAGGTCAGCATGATAACATTTTTGGGATGCCCGCCAAGCCCCGTGTTAGAGGCGTTCGAGATATAGTCCAGCGGATAGGCACAGCGCATGTTTTCCGTCAGGCTGCTATCGGTAAAATCCAGCTCCAGCGTTTCGGGATCAAACACCATGTTTTCCACCACTGTGCCGAATTTGGATGTGGTGGCGTAAATTTCTGGCTCTGCCTCGGGCGAAAGGTTGATGGTTTTGGCATAGCAGCCCCCTTCAAAATTGAAGGTGCCGCGATCTGACCAGCCATGTTCATCATCACCAATCAAGGTGCGCGAAGGGTCAGCCGACAAGGTGGTTTTGCCCGTGCCTGACAGCCCGAAAAACACCGCCGCATCATCAGGGTTGCCAATGGCGTGGTTGGCAGAACAATGCATCGGCATGACGCCTTGGTCGGGCAAAAGATAATTCAGCAGGGTGAACACGGCCTTTTTGTTTTCGCCCGCATAGGCGGTGCCCGCGATCAGGATCAGCTTTTTATCGAAATTCAGCGCAATCACCGTTTCGCTGCGGCAGCCATGGCGCGCAGGATCGGCCTTAAAGCTGGGGCAGTTGATGACTGTCCATTCGGGGCTGAACGTGTCTAGTTCGGCAGCCGTCGGGCGGCGCAGCAAATGGCGAATAAACAGCCCGTGCCAAGCAAGTTCTGTGACCATCCGCACATCAAGGCGGTAGGCGGGGTCGGCCCCACCAAACAAATCTTGCACGAAATAATCGCGCCCCTTCATATGGGCCAACACATCGGCGTGCAGCACATCAAATGCGGCAGGTGTCATTGGGGCATTGTTCTCCCACCAGATGGTGTGTTCAACCGAAGGGGTTCGCACCACGAATTTATCTTTGGGCGAGCGGCCTGTGAATTGGCCTGTAGAAACCAGAAACGCCCCGCCGTTGCCCAAACGCCCCTCGCCGCGCGCAACTGCCGCTTCCACAAGGCTGGGCGCGCCAAAGTTGTAATAAACCCGGCCAAGGCCCGTAATGCCTTGTGTTTCTAGCGTTTTGTTGTGGTTTACGCGTCCTTGCGCAGCCTGTGCTATGGTCATCCTGCAAGCTCCCCTTTTCGCCAACGTGGCGAATATCCCAAAGCGCGGCTCGGGCCAGAGCCGCAGTTTATGCCCCCTCCTCCGAAGGGCCATATTGGGCCTATAACACGCAGTTTTTCCTTAGAATAGAAGGGTTTGGTGATGTTAGCGCAACCATTTTCATGTTAGCGCAACCATTTTCAAAATTGTTTCCGATATGAGACAACTTCACCATTTCGCCCCGCACGCCACATCTAAATATTGTATCGGGGCGAGTGATTCGCACTTAAGGGTTGATTCTTTTGCGCAGAAATAACAATATATGGCAAAAATCAGGCAGCCGAGCAGAAAAGGACGCCCCACATGGCCAGAATAGCCCTAGTTGATGACGACAGAAACATCCTGACGTCCGTATCCATGACCCTAGAAGCCGAAGGCTTTGAGGTGGAAACGCATAATGACGGCCAATCCGCGCTGGACGCGTTCAACCGTCGGATGCCAGACCTTGCGGTGCTGGATATCAAAATGCCCCGCATGGATGGGATGGATTTGCTGCAACGCCTGCGCCAGAAATCGACCCTGCCCGTGATTTTCCTCACCTCCAAAGATGACGAGATTGACGAGGTTTTGGGCCTGCGGATGGGCGCGGACGATTACGTCACAAAACCCTTCAGCCAGCGCCTTTTGGTTGAACGTATCCGCGCCCTGCTGCGCCGTAATGAGGCGATTGCCACGGGCGAAGTGGCTGTCACCGAAGAAACCAAGGTGATCGAACGCGGCAATCTGCGCATGGATCCGCTGCGCCATGCTGTGGCATGGAAAGGCCGCGATGTGGCCCTGACTGTTACCGAATTTATGCTGCTGCAAGCCTTGGCGCAGCGGCCTGGCTTTGTGAAAAGCCGCGATCAGTTGATGGACGTGGCTTATGACGACCAAATCTATGTGGATGATCGCACCATCGACAGCCACATCAAACGCCTGCGCAAGAAAATGCGCAGCGTTGATGATGACTTTAACGCCATCGAAACGCTTTATGGTATTGGTTACCGTTACAACGAAGAGTAACGCCAAAGTATGACAGCCGCGCAGAAATTTCCGCTGAAAGGCAGTGCCGTGGCTGATGATACGGCCAAGGGTCAGGTGATTTTGGGCGAAGACTGGGTGTCGCCTGAAGTGTTGTCAGACCAAGCGCTGCAAGGCGGTCGCGGCAAACGCGGGCTTTTCGCGCTGAACAAATCGCCCCTCGCGCGCAAAATTATCCTGTTTAACCTGCTGGCGCTGGTGGTTTTGGTGGCGGGGGTTTTGTTTTTAAACCCCTTCCGCGACAATCTTGTTTTGCAGCGCGAAGCGGGGCTGGTGTCCGAAGCGCGGCTTTTGGCGGATGTGATGCGCACACGCGCGGCGGGCACAGACGGCCTGCCTGCTGATTTGTCTGATCTTAGCATCAGCGCGGGGGTCGAGGTATTCTTGCTAGATCCCGCAGGCATAATCACAGCGCGCAGTGTGGGCATAGCAGATGAAAGCCTGCCCAGCCGCCCCGAATCCTCTACCCTCATCACCGATTTTCTGGGCAGGGTTTGGTCAGGGGTGTCGGCGCTGACTGGGCGCGCAGATGTACCCAGCACCGAAAATCCCGAAAGTTTGGCGCGCGAATTATTTGCGCAGGCAGCGGCGGGCAAGACGGCGATCAAAACTTTCCAAGGTCAAGATGGGGCCAGCTTTTCTGTGGCAACGCCCATTATTGATGCTGGGCGCGTATTGGGCGTAATCGCCCTATCCTCGCCCGCAGGCGAGATTGACCGTCTTGTGCGCAATGAGCGCGAGCAGATTTTGCGCATGTTTTTGATTGCGCTGTTGGTATCGACCGGCCTGTCGATGGTGTTGGCGTCGACCATTGCAAACCCTTTGTCAGACCTTGCCGCAGCCGCCGAAATGGGGCGCGACCGCAACATCACCAAAATGCAGGCAGGGCGCGTGCGCATACCTGATTTGGGCGCACGCCCAGATGAAATTGGCCGCCTGTCCATTGCCATGCGTGGCATGGTATCGGCGCTGTATGACCGTATCGAAAGCAATGAACAATTCGCCGCCGATGTCGCGCATGAAATCAAAAACCCGCTGGCCAGCCTTTTATCTGCCGTTGGAACGCTGCGCGTGGCCAAACGCGATGATCAGCGCGATAAACTGCTAAACGTCATTGAACATGACGTGCAACGCATGGATCGCCTTGTCACCGATATTTCCAACGCCTCGCGGCTGGATAGCGAACTGGTCAAAGAACAGGAAACGGATGTCAACCTAATCCAAACCCTGACCCGCCTGTGCGACCATCTGGGGCAACAGGCGCAGGAAAAGGGTGTTGAATTTATAACCGATTTCCCGAAAACTCCGATCATTGTGCGCGGGCTAGAGGAGCGTTTGGCGCAGGTGTTCGTCAATTTGATCAGCAACGCAATTTCCTTTTGCGAAGATGGCGATGCGGTGCGGGTTTGGGCGCGCCAGCGCGACAACCGCCTGTTGATTGTGGTGGAAGATACAGGCCCAGGCATTCCCGAACAGGCCCTGTCGAATGTGTTCAAGCGGTTTTATTCTGATCGCCCTCCAACCCATTTTGGCAACAATTCGGGTTTGGGCCTGTCAATTTCAAAACAAATCGTCGAAGCGCATGGTGGCGTGATTTGGGCCGAAAACATTCGCCCCACGCAGGCCGATGCCGCGTCCGAACCCTTGGGTGCGCGCTTTGTTGTGGGTCTGCCGATTTAATTCATGGCCCAGATGCCAACCGTCCAGAACATCCACGCAACTTGCGTTGCCGCCCATGGCAAGGGGCTGCTGATTCTTGGGCCATCTGGCGCGGGAAAGTCGGCACTTGCACTGCAAATGATCGCACTTGGCGCGCAACTGGTTGCAGATGACCGCTGCGATATTTGGGTGCAGGACGATAGGCTATACGCCCGCGCCCCCGCCGAAATTGCGGGGCTGATCGAGGCGCGCAGCCTAGGGATTCTGCGCCTGCCCTTTTGCGCGCAAATACAAGTTCGGGCAGTGATTGATATCACCAACTCTTCTACAGAGAGACTGCCGCAGCCCCGCAGCCTTCAGTTGATGGGCATTGCCGTGGAATTTCTGCATTTCCACCCTGCGCCGCACTTTCCTTCGGCGCTGATGTGCTATTTTATGGGAACTCGCAGCGCCTAATCCCAAGGATCAGCCCTTTGTCCGACACGGCAAGCAACTTGGTCTTTATCACTGGCCCTTCGGGGGCGGGTCGCAGCACGGCGATTCATGCCTTTGAAGATTTGGGATACGAGGCGATAGACAATCTGCCCCTGTCTTTGGTGCCGCGCCTGATTGATGGCCCCAGCCTGCCGCGCCCTATCGCGCTGGGGCTGGATGTGCGCAACCGCGATTTTTCCGCCAGCGCCCTGATAGAACTGATCGACACCCTGACCCGCGATCCGCGCATGGCGCTGCAAGTGATTTACCTTGACTGTTCCGAATCAGAATTGATCCGCCGTTACAATCAAACCCGCCGCCGTCACCCATTGGCGATGGATGAAACCCCAACCGAAGGGATCGCGCGCGAGATTGATCTTCTGGCCCCAATCCGCACCCGCGCCGACCATTTGATCGACACGTCCGAACTTTCGCCGCATGATCTAAAGGCCGAAATTACCCAAGTCTTCGGCCAGGGCGACACGGCGCAGATGTCGGTAACCGTGCAATCCTTTAGCTATAAGCGGGGGCTGCCGCGCGGCCTTGATGTGGTGCTGGATTGCCGCTTTTTGGCAAACCCCCATTGGCAGGCAGAACTGCGCGACAAAGACGGGCGCGACAGTGCAGTTGCCGCCTATGTGCAGGCAGACCCGCTGTTCACGCCCTTCTTTTCGCAGGTGGAACAACTGATCTTGCTGCTACTTCCTGCCCACAGGCATGAGGGTAAATCGCACCTTTCCATCGGCTTTGGCTGCACGGGCGGACAGCACCGATCTGTTGCTGTTGTGGAAAAACTAGGCAAAGTGCTTGCAGATGCTGGCTGGCCAGTGTCAAAACGTCACCGAGAGTTAGAACGCACGGCATCTGCCCTGCCCAAACAGCCCAAGGATACACTCGCGTGATCGGAATTGTGATCGTAGCTCATGGCGGCCTCGCGCGGGAATACTTATCCGCGGTCGAGCATGTTGTTGGCAAACAGGCCGAGATGGTTGCCATATCGATCGAAGACGATCACAACCGCGCCGCCAAACAGGCCGAGATTTGCGCCGCCAGCGATGCCGTCGATCAGGGTAAGGGCGTTGTTATGGTGACAGATATGTTCGGCGGATCGCCTTCGAACCTGTCGCTGATGGCCTGTTCTGGGCAGGGGCGGCGCATCATTTACGGCGCGAATTTGCCGCTGCTGATCAAACTGGCCAAATCGCGCGACCTGCCCGTGGACGAGGCGGTGGCGTTGGCCCTTGAAGCGGGGCGTAAATATTTGAATTCAATGACAATTGATGGAACAGTGTGAATGTCAGCGCAAGTGTTAAACATCGTTAATGAAAAGGGGCTGCATGCCCGCGCCTCGGCAAAATTCGTTGAAGTGGTCGAAAAATTTGATGCCACTTGCACTGTCAGCAAAGACGGAATGGACGTTTCGGGCGATTCGATTATGGGGCTTTTGATGTTGGCAGCCTCACGCGGAACCAGTATTGAAGTATTAACCACAGGCACCGAGGCGGACGCGCTGGCACGCGCTTTGGCTGATTTGGTGGCAAATCGCTTTGGCGAAGAATTTTAGACAGGGACTTTTGTGACGAAACTTTCTGAACCAATAACAGAGACTTTGCTGCCAACGGCCCCCGTGGTTGCCAAGAAATATGACATGCGCCGCCTGTCCTATGCAGGCACATTCAAGAACCCGTTCAAGGCAGGAACGATTCGCGCCATTGAATGGCTGACTGCCAAAGTCACCCTGTTGAAGGCGATTCGCGATTTTGAACGCACAGGTGTGCCATTTGGCGTGCCGTTTTGGTCAAAAGCGGTCAAGCAAATGGGGATCTATATCCAGACCCCGCCCGAAGAGATTGCGCGCATCCCAAAAACAGGGCCGTTGGTGGTGGTGGCCAACCATCCGCACGGCCTTGTGGATGGCATGATCATGGGCGAGATGCTGTCGCGGGTGCGGGGAGATTTCAAAATTCTGACCCGCTCGCTGCTGACGGGCATCCCTGAAATTGAAGAATT
>JAIXVS010000167.1 GCA_027482795.1 Rhodobacter sp. | reverse complement strand
GCCAAGACATTGGGCCGAAAACCACAATCTCTTAGCCCCGCCCGCGCCAGCATAATCCATAAAGGCATGATTTACAGTGCCGAACATGGCTTTTTGGAATTCACCGTGCCGCTATTTGCCGACTTCATGCGTCGGCATATTGCGCGCGGCACCGTAGCTTAACAAAGGAACCTTACCCATGACCCCCTTCACCACCCTTACAGGCATCGCCGCCCCCATGCCCTTGGTCAATATCGATACCGATATGATCATCCCCAAGCAGTTTCTGAAAACCATCGCCCGCACGGGCCTTGGCAAGAACTTGTTTGACGAGATGCGCTATAATCTGGACGGAACCGAGATTGCCGATTTCGTGCTGAACCAACCCGCCTATCGCAAGGCCGAGATTCTGGTTGCGGGCGATAACTTTGGTTGCGGCTCATCGCGCGAACATGCGCCTTGGGCTTTGCTGGATTTTGGCATCCGCTGCGTGGTTGCCACCAGTTTTGCCGATATTTTCTACAACAACTGCTTTAAGAACGGTATTTTGCCCATCGTTATGCCGCAAGAGGTTGTAGACGTGCTGATGGCCGATGCTAAGCGCGGCGAGAATGCGCGCCAGACGGTTGATCTGGTCGCGCAGACTGTGACCACATCCGACGGGCAGGTCTTCCCGTTCGAAGTGGACGCGCACCGCAAGCATTGCCTTTTGAACGGATTGGACGATATCGGCCTGACGCTGGAAAAAGCCGCTGCGATTGACAGTTTCGAGAAGAAAAACGCAACCACTCGCCCTTGGGCTTAATCCAAGCCAAACCACTATATCTAGGGCCGCCCCTTTGGGCGGCCTTTTTCTTTCCCTAAAGTTGATTCAATCCTGCAACACATTGTCCCTGAATTGGACACAAAAATAGCGCCTTATGAATCAAGCTGTTGCAAGGCGGCGTTAAACTTGGCACAATTGGGGCAAGAATGAGGCAGAGCGCCACAAAGTGGCCACAGATCGGAACAAAGGCGGGCATTTGACCCGCCCCGGCTGAAAAGGATGTAGGGCAGTGACTTCGCGGCTATTCGGCGCGATCGTGCGGGCAGGTTTGGTGATGGCGATGGTCGCCCTTCCTGCTGCGGTGTTGATCGAAGTATCGGCAGATACGCAGCAAATGGTGACATTTGCCGCGCTTTTGCTGGGCGTGATCACCTTTGCCGAATACAACGCCACGTTCCCCAGCCTGATTGAATTTCGTGACGCTGCCCCGTTCAACCGCCTGCGCGCGGCAATGCTGGCCTCGACCCTAGCGGCACTAAGCTTTGCGCTGCCAGATACCATCCTGCCCGCCCCTTTGCAGGCCCAAGCGGTGGAACTGGCGGGCTATGTGGGCCGCGCGATGGATTTTCCCTTTAGCCCCGCGCGGTTGGTGTTGCAGCTGGCCAATACCGATATAGATCCCGCGCGGCTGGAGGTTTTGCGCAATGCGGCGGGCCTTGCCTATGTTATTGGCCTGTCGTGGCTGGCGCTGTTTGCCATGGTGGTGCGGGTGGGGGGCTGGCCCTCGCCGCGCAAGCCGCTGAACCTGTGGGTGAACCTGCCCATGTTCGACCCCACGGCGGGCGCGGACGTGGTGCTGCGCCTATCGCGCGATGGGCGCGTGAATATCTTGCTTGGATTTACTCTGCCGTTTATCGTTCCAGTTGTGGCCAAACTTGTCTTTGGCCATGCCGATATATTGGAAACAGCACCGCCGCACAGCGTGATTTGGATCATCGCATTATGGGCCTTTTTGCCATCCAGTTTGATTTTGCGCGGCATCGCACTGCTACGGATTGCCGAGCTCATCGTGCAGACCCGCGCCGCACATGGGGCCAGATCGGCGGCATCTTTGGCACATGCCTAGGCCTGCTTTGGGCGGCCCCTGTCGCGGCTGACAGCCTGCGCATTGCGACCTATAACATTGATTTTTCGGATAAAGGCCCAGGTTTGGTGCTGCAATCGCTGCAAAAGGGCGGCAATCCCCAGCAACAGGCCGTTGTCGCCACCATTGCCGATTTGAACGCCGATGTGCTGCTGCTGACGGGCATAGATTATGACGCTGGCGGCCAGACCTTGGCCGCGCTGGCGGGGGCGCTGGCGGGGGCTGGCGCGCCCTATCCCTACCGTCTGCCCCTGCGGCCCAATTCGGGGCTGGCCACGGGGTTTGATCTGAACGGCAATGGCCGATTAGGCGAGCCGCGCGATGCCATGGCCTATGGGCGCTATGCGGGCGAGGGGGGGATGGCGGTGCTATCGCGCCTGCCGATTGATACAGCGCAAATCCGCGATTTCACTGCGTTCCTGTGGGCCGATCTGCCGCAAAGCCAATCCCCTGATACAGACCCCGCCCTGCGCGGGGTGCAGCGCCTGTCCAGCGGTGGGCATTACGAGGTGCCCGTGACCCTGCCAGATGGCAAGTCCTTGCGGCTGCTGGCCTTTTACGCAAGCCCCCCCGCCTTTGATGGCGTGGAAGACCGCAATGGCAAGCGCAACCATGACGAGGCGGCGTTTTGGCTGGATCTGATTGCGGGCAATCTGCCCTTTGCGCCCCCCGCCGCCCCCTTTGCCATAATCGGTCAAGCCAGCCTTGACCCTGCCGATGGCGATGGGCGGGCTGCTGCCTTGCGCACGCTGCTGGCCCATCCCCTGCTGACAGACCCCGCCCCGCGCGGCACATCGGGGCGCGTTGACGCGGGCCAGTTTGGCGATGCGGCGCTGGATACCACGTTATATCAAGGGCTTGGTGGATTGCGGGTGCAGTATATTCTGCCCAGCCGCGACATGGCGGTGCAGGGCGCAGGGGTGGTTTGGCCGCCAGATAGCGACCCCAAGGCACAGGTGTTGGCAACCGCATCGCGCCATCGGCCCGTTTGGGTGGATATCAGCCTGCCTTAGCGCCGCCACAGCCCCAAGGGCTGCGCGCTATGGCCTGTGAACACCGCGCTGGCATCTGCCAGCCCCATATGGCCTGTGAGGATTTCGGCCAGAACATCGCGGTAATCGGTGATCACGGCCAAATCTGCGCCCTCTTCCAACGCCTCGTTTTGCAAGCCTGGCCAGCGGCCCAGCATCCGACCGCCCTTGGCCTGCGGGCCCAGCACGAACATCACATTGCCGCGCCCGTGGTCGGTTCCGCCCGCCGAATTCGACCGCAAGCGGCGGCCAAACTCGCTCATCACAACCAGACTGACATCTTGTTGCAGCGCGCCCAAATCGCGCCAAAACGCCATTGCAGAACTTGCCAGCCAGCCTGCCATTTCGGCAAACTGGCCGCTTTGATCCACATGGGTATCCCAGCTTGCAAAATCGACTGTGGCCACGCGCAGACCCATATCTTGCTTGATGGTTTGCGCCACTGTCATCAGCGCGGGGGTCAGCGGGTTTTCGGGATAGTCCACTGCGGGGGAGTAGTCTAGAAGGGCCTGATCGGTTTCTGACCACAGCCTTTGCCCAATCATTTCAGATAGATGCAGCAGCCCAGCAATGGGCGCAGCTAAGGGGCCGTGGGTGCCAAAGCCCGCGTTCAGGCGCGCGCGCAAGGCGGGGGCCAGCCAATGGCCCGCGGCCACCATCAAATCGCCCAAGCTTTCAGACACTGCCGCATTTGCCCCCAGCAGGCTGGCAGGCTGCGACGTGCCCACCGCCAGCGCGGGCATTGGCCCTTGCGGCGCGGCTGCGGCCAAATATCGCCCCAGCCAGCCCGATGGATCACCTGGGGCTGCGTTTGCGCCAATCAGCCCCCGCTCCATCCGCGCTTCGGCATCGAAATGGCTGCGCGTGGCCTCGGTCAACCCGCAGGCGTGGATCATCGAAAGATCGCCCGCCTCATACAAATCGGCAAACGGCGCAAGGGCAGGGTGAAAGCGAAAATCAACATCTGCCACATCTTGCGAAATGGCCCGCCCTGCGGTGTCGCCCTTGCGCAGCACGCGCAAATCTTCGGGCCGCGCGGCGATAAGGTTTTCGTCCGATGCTGGGCACACAAGGCCCAAGCCATCGGCCCCGCCCCGCAGAAACAACACCACAAGAATGGGTTCGCGCGCCATATCCGCCCCCTATCGCAGCATAAATTCGGGCCGCAGCGCGGCAAAGGCAATGGTGGCATGGGCCAGCCCTGCCACTTCTTCGGCAGAATAGTCTGCCATCGGCGTTGCGGGGTCGCTGCCCGTGGCGGCGATGACCTCGGGCAGGTCTTCCAGACCAAAGCGCTGCGCCCAGCGGGCCACATATGCCCCCAACACCTCGCCGCGCTGCGCTGCGCGGTCTAGGCTGGCCACAGCAAACCAATCTTCGTGGGCATACAGCGCCAAATCAACATAACGGTTCAGCGTGCTTGCCCCGACCCATGGTGCAAGGATATCGGGGTGGCCTGTGGGCGGGCCATATTCGTGTTGCCGCCAACCTGCCCGCATAAGTTGCCATTGCTGGGCGGCTTCGGTGCCGAACACTTCTGCCCCCGTTGCGCGGTAAAGGGCGGCCAAAAATTCAAAAGGCCGGCGCATTTTTTGCGGCGGTGTCGCGGCAAATTCGGGGTGGGCGACCAGCGCGCGGATCACTTGGGCGATTTGGTCGGTGCTATCTGACGCCGCCAGAAATACCTGCGCAAGTTCGGTGACCAATCCATCGCTGGGCGCATCTGACAGCAGGCGCACAGCGATCTTGCGGCACACAAACCGCGCCGTGGCGGGGTGGCGCGCAAGCAGATCAAGCACTTGGTCACCATCGGCCATAGGCGCGCGGTTTGGCGCAAACTCTATGCCCAAGACCCGCTTTTGATAAGGGTCATGCCATGCCTCAACATAGTGAAACTGGCCCGTTTTCGGGGCATCTACCCCTCCGGAAATATAGCGGCCATCGCCAACGCTCCACCCTGTAAAGGCGCGGGCAACCTCATAAACATCCAAATCCAAATAGCCCAAGGCCACACCGTCGCCGCCCTTGGGCACCGAATGCCAATCGTCATAACGGTCG
This sequence comes from Rhodobacter sp., assembly GCA_027482795.1. GTDB lineage: Bacteria > Pseudomonadota > Alphaproteobacteria > Rhodobacterales > Rhodobacteraceae > Cypionkella. The sequence continues at coordinate 1,533 of JAIXVS010000167.1, read as the reverse complement.
TTCAAATAGGTGGCCGCGCCAAGGGTGTGCAGCTCTAACAGCTCGCGGGCAAAGTTTTCGTTGGCGGGCGATGCGCGGCTGTCGGCGTTGTTTAGATAATACAGCATGGCAGGCGCGCGGGCGACTTGGCCCAGCAGGCCCCGAAAGTTGCCAAAGGCGTTCGCGCGCAGCATGGCGTCATAGCTGGGAAAGAAGGCCGCGCAAAATTCGTCTTTCTGGGAATTGACGTTGAAATGGTCGTGCCAGAACTGCGTCATCACTTCGCGCAGTTGGGCAGGGGCGTGAACCGCGCGGATCAGGGCGGCGGCGATCACCTCGCCAGCGGGGCGCGCCCGTTCGCCGTAATCCATGCCCTGCTGCCAATCGATGCAGTGCAGATAATTTTCGGGCGGGGCGAATAGCGCGGCAAGGGGGCGTAATTCATCCTTGGCGGGCCAGTCGTGGCCATTCTCGTCGCGCCCTGCGGGGTAGGAAATATGCAGGCGGGCGGCGGATAGGCGGGCATCTAATGCGGGGTCGCGGGCAGGCAGGGCAAGCTGTTCCTCCAGCCAGATCATGGGGTTAAGGTCTGCCTCATGTACACCCGCGCCAAAGGACAAGCGGTTTAGAAACAAGGCGGTTTTGGAAGGGGCGGTTGCGCGTGCGGGCAGAGGCGCCAGCCCCGCCGCAAAGCTGGCCATCAGGCAATGATGAAACTGGCGGCGGGTAAGCAAAGCTTCACCTCTGGGTTGCGCACAGTTTGGCCGATTTGCGCGCGAAGTCAAAGATGATTTGCGGGCCAGCGGAAAGCCGCCTTGCGGCATCGGCGCATTTGGGTGGATATCAGCCTGCCTTAAGGGTTTGCGCCACAATCTGCGCCAATGTCTGGCCGCGAAAATCGGGCAGCAGGGCGGCAAGGGGTTTTGCGTCTAATTCGTGTGAAATATCAGATAGATAGCGCATTTCGACCAACTCGCGCGCCAGTTCCCAAAACGGCGCAGCTAGCCGCATCGCCCACCATGGAAAGGCGGAAATTTTCACGGGCTTGCCCAATTGGCGGGCAAGTTCTGCTGCAAGGTCATTAACGCTAAATGCTTGACCTGCATAGGGAATATCGGCGAAATCGGGCAGGCCTTGCACTTCGCATAGGGCGACTGCGGCGCGGGTCATGTCCTGCATAGGGGCATAGGCGTGCAGGGCATCGGCGCGGCCAAAACGAGTCAGTTTCCCGATGCTGGCCTTGGCCGTCATCATCGAAAACAGCGTGCCTGTCTGGCTAGGGTCAATGAAATCGCCGCCGCGCAGGATAAGGGTGCGGATACCGCTGGCGCGGTAGGTTGCCTCCATTTCAGCGCGGATTTTACCTTTGCGGGTGGTGGCGCGGTGCGGGGTGTCTGGCCCCCAAACCCCGCCTATGTCACCGTAAACATAGACATTTCCGGGCACCACAACACGCGCGCCGCTGGCACGGGCGGCTGTAATCACTTGGGCGGTGATGGCGGGAATATGCTGCGCCCAGTTGTTATACTTGGGCGGGTTCAGGGCGTTGACGAT
>JAIXVS010000296.1 GCA_027482795.1 Rhodobacter sp. | reverse complement strand
GCTTTTGCCCACATGGGGCAGTAACCGCACCTTTGCGGCCCCGTCTGGCAGCGCCTGCGGCATTGCAGACCATCCCGACTACAGCGAAGACCCCGCTTCCGAATTCTACGCGCAGGCGATGGTGGTTTATGACACGTCCAAATCCCTGACGCCCGAGCAAAAATCCATCGCGCGGTTCTGGTCGGATGATCCGATGCTGTCGCCCACCCCGCCTGGGCACTGGATTTCGATTGTCTTGCAGATTGCCGAGCGGGATACGATGGACGCATTGCGCACCGCCGATATTCTGGCGCGCCTTGGCATGGCGCTGGCGGACGGTTTTATCGGCTGCTGGTGGGCCAAGTATAAATACGATCTGATCCGCCCCGTGTCATACATCCGCCGCGTGATTGATCCCAAGTGGGAGCCGCTGCTGATTACCCCGCCGTTCCCCGAATATCCATCTGGCCATTCCACCCAGTCGGGGGCGGCAGAGGTGGCACTGACGGCGTTCTTTGGTGAAAACTTTGCGTTTTCGGACGCAACCCACGTGGATGATGCCATTCCCGCGCGCGACTTCCCCAGTTTCGCCGCCGCCGCGACCGAGGCCGCCATGTCGCGGCTTTACGGCGGTATCCATTACCCCTTTGGCAATATCAACGGGCTGGAACAGGGCCGCTGCATCGGGGCCTTTGCCGCAGGATTGAAGACAAAATCATGAAACATCTGATCGCCGTATTTGCCGTGCTTGCCAGCCCTGCCATGGCGCAGGACATTCCGAAATTCGTGGCTGAAACCGCGAGCGCTGGCATCACCCACGCCTTTACGGGTGAATGGGAATATATGGTGGGCGGGGGGGCTGCGATTTTTGATTGCAACGCCGATAGCCTGCCCGATGTGTATATCGCAGGCGGGCAAGACCGCGCCGCGCTGTATGTGAACACCTCGCAAAACGGCGGCGCGCTGGCCTTTACCAAAACCGCCAGCACCGCCGATTTGCCCAGCGTTTCGGGGGCCTATCCGATAAACATCGATGGCGATTCGATCCCCGATCTGGTGATTTTGCGCGTGGGCGAAAATGTGGTCATGCGCGGGCTGGGGAATTGCCAGTTTGAACGCGCGAATGAGATGTGGGGCTTTGACGGCGGCAATGCGTGGTCAACCGCCTTTGCCGCCACATGGGAAGGGGGCAATGCCTTGCCCAGCCTTGCCATTGGCAATTACATTGACCGCGCGCAAGAAGCCTTTCCTTGGGGCAATTGTACCGACAATTGGCTGCACCGCCCCGTTGGCGATACCTACGGCAAACCGTTGCCGCTGACGCCCAGCTTTTGCGCCCTATCGATGCTGTTCACCGATTGGAACCGTTCGGGCCAGCCTGCCCTGCGCGTATCTAATGATCGCGAATATTACAAAGGCGGGCAGGAACAGCTTTGGCATTTTGAAGGGCCCGATGTGGCCCCGCGCCTGTTCACCGCCGACGAAGGCTTTCCGCGCCTGCGCATCTGGGGCATGGGCATTGCCAGCGCCGATATCACGGGCGATGGCCTGCCTGATTATTACCTCACCTCGATGGCGGATCAAAAGTTTCAAACGCTGGCCGACCCTGCCGCAGACCCGCTGAAACCCAAGTATAGCGATGTGGCGTGGCCGCTGGGCATCACCGCGCACAGGCCCCATACGGGCGGCGATCTGCGCCCGTCCACGGGCTGGCACGCGCAGTTTACTGATGTGAACAATGACGGTTTACAAGATTTGTTCGTGGCCAAGGGCAATGTTTGGGAAATGCCCGACTTTGCGCAAAAAGACCCCAACAACCTGTTCCTGCAAACCGCCGAGGGTAAGTTTATCGAGGCGGGCGAGACATCTGGCGCGCTGTCGATGAATGCGGCGCGCGGCGGCGGGCTGGCTGATTTTAACGGCGATGGCTGGCAAGATTTGCTGGTGGTCAACCGCAATGGCCCGACCGAAATATGGCGCAACACAGGCACGGGCACTGCGGGCAATTATGTAAACATCGCCCTTGCCCAACCTGCCCCCAACACCGATGCGATTGGCGCGTTTATCGAATTTAAGCGCGGCGACAAGGTCGAGGCGCGCGAAGTGACCATTGGCGGCGGTCATGTCTCGGGCGTACTTGGCCCGCATCATTTTGGGCTTGGCGGTGCAGATGGGGCCGAGGTGCGGGTGATTTGGCCCGATGGGACAGTTGGCGATTGGCAGACTGTTTCCGCCGGGCAAACAATAACCCTTCAGCGTTAAGCATACCTTCATTTTTTTTCGACAAGCTTTGGCCACGATTCCGCGTGTCACCACAGTTTGGCCCAATTTATGTCTTTATTGGCGATCAATTTCCCCTTTATCCAAAGCGTGTTTTCCGCTTTGGTTGAATCGATGCTGCTGCCAGTTGCACCGATTCGATGTCAGTAGTACGAGTTGGGGAAGTGTTGTGATAGAACCATCTGCCGGGATTTTTATCCTGAAGGTCGATATTGTTGCCGCTGGCACGCATTTGCGCGTGGGTGCCCGCAGGGCAGAATTTTGTGCCATTGAACAGCTGGCCATTGGCGACGAAGTGTTTGATCCGATTGAAGAACGCCTTGTCGAAATTACCGAAATGGCCTGTGTGACGCTGGATAGTGAAACCATCCGCGACCGTGGCTTTTCGCCCAAAATACTGGCGGGGGATACGTCGGCCAATCCGCTGCTGTACGGGGTGAAAGTGCCTGTTGTATTGCCCCGCAGCGGCTATACGCCGCCGATTCGCGGCGAACATACCCTAGCTGATGGCACCGTGTTTTTCGCGCTGGGGTTTGAACGGCGCACTGTGGTGGAAACACCATCAGCCTTCTGCGAATTTGTGCGCCCCAGTGCCTATGCCTTCGAATCCTCGCCGCGCCGCAGCCCAACGGTGCTGGCCAGCGATGGCTTGCCGAACCTGCGCTGATAGGTGGCCAGATAGACAAAAAGCCCGCGCAATCTGCGCGGGCTTTTTTGATTTCATCCCCTGCAAGCAAAGGCTTGCAAGAAATGGTGAGCCGGTCGGGATCCGAACCCGAGACCTACTGATTAAAAGTCAGTTGCTCTACCAGCTGAGCTACCGGCCCACGTGGCGGCTGATTAGAAACTAACGCCCCTAGGGTCAAGGGCAAAACGACCGCCTCTGGCAAAAAGCTATGCGCAATTGTATAGGGCAGGGATGGAACATCACGCAAACCCCTTTGGCCTGCCTTTCTTGAAAATGCATGGCGCTGGCAATGATTTTGTCATCATCGATTCGCGCGGGCGGGTAGGGGCTGGCGCGGCGGTGTGCACGCCTGCGCTGGCGGCCGCGCTGGGCGATCGGCATCGCGGGGTGGGGTTTGACCAGCTCGCAGAAATTCGCCCTTCTGATTCCGCCGATTTTCATTTGGATTTCTGGAACAGCGATGGTAGCCGCGCAGGGGCCTGCGGCAATGCCACGCGCTGCGTTAGCCACTATGTCATGGCGCAGACGGGCCGCGATGCGCTGACCCTGACCACAGCGCGCGGCACGCTTTATGCGCGGCGCGGGGCGGATGGGCAGGTCACGGTCAACATGGGTCATCCGCAGCGGGATTGGCGCGATTTGCCGCTGGCGCGCGCGGTAGATATGATGGCCCTGCCGCTGGAAGGTGCCCCCGTTGCCCTTGGCATGGGCAACCCGCACGCCGTGTTTTTTGTGCCCGATGCCGATGCGGTTGATCTGGCCGAGCGCGGCCCTGTGCTAGAGCACGACCCATTGTTCCCGCAGCGCTGCAATATCGAATTTGCCAGCGTCACCGCCCCCGATACCCTGCGCCTGCGCGTGTGGGAACGAGGCGCGGGCATAACGCTGGCCTGCGGGTCGGGCACCTGCGCCGCAGCTGTTGCCGCCCATTTGCGCGGGCTGACGTCCCGCCACGTGACGGTGCAGGCCGATGGCGGGGTGCTGCGCGTGGATTGGCGCGATGATGGCGTTTGGCTGACGGGCCCTGTGGCCTATGTCTTTGAAGGCCGCCTTGCCCCCGAATTGATGGCGCTGGCAGCCCTATGAGTGCGCCCATTTTCGCCACATTAGGCTGCCGTCTGAACGCCTATGAAACCGAGGCGATGAAGGAACTTGCCGCAAGCGCGGGCCTTGGCCAAGCGGTGGTGGTGAACACCTGCGCGGTGACAGCCGAGGCCGTGCGCAAAGCCAAGCAAGAAATCCGCAAACTTGCCCGCGAAAACCCAGGGGCTGCGGTGATTGTCACAGGCTGCGCCGCGCAGACCGAACCTGAAACCTTTGCCGCCATGCCCGAAGTCACCCGTGTGATTGGCAATACCGAAAAGATGCAGGCCAGCACTTGGGCGCAAATGGCCGCTCCCGATCTGATTGGCACAACCGAACGGGTGCAGGTGGATGACATCATGTCGGTGCGCGAAACGGCGGGGCATTTGATTGACGGCTTTGGCCGCCACCGCGCCTATGTACAGGTGCAAAACGGCTGCGATCACCGCTGCACCTTTTGCATCATTCCGTTCGGGCGCGGCAATTCGCGCAGCGTGCCTGCGGGCGTGGTGGTCGATCAGATCAAACGGCTGGTCGACAAAGGTTTTGCCGAGGTGGTGCTGACGGGCGTTGATCTAACATCGTGGGGCGCAGACCTGCCAGCGCAGCCGCGCCTTGGCGATTTGGTCATGCGTATTTTGCGCCTTGTGCCAGATTTGCCCCGCCTGCGGATTTCTTCGATAGATTCAATCGAAGCCGACGATGCCCTGATGGGCGCGAT
>JAIXVS010000340.1 GCA_027482795.1 Rhodobacter sp. | reverse complement strand
GAGGAAGATCATGGCAGAGCAGAAATTTATCGAGGTGCGCGGCGCGCGCGAGCATAATCTAAAATCGGTGGATGTGGATATTCCGCGCGATCAGTTGGTTGTGATTACGGGCCTATCGGGCAGCGGCAAATCCAGCCTTGCCTTTGATACGATCTATGCCGAAGGCCAGCGCCGTTATGTTGAAAGCCTGTCGGCCTATGCGCGCCAATTCCTTGATATGATGGGCAAACCTGATGTCGATCACATCAGCGGGCTTTCGCCTGCCATTTCAATTGAACAAAAAACCACGTCGAAAAATCCGCGTTCTACCGTGGGCACAGTGACCGAGATTTACGATTATCTGCGCCTGTTGTTCGCGCGGGCGGGCACGCCATACTCGCCCGCTACGGGCCTGCCGATTACGGCGATGCAGGTGCAAGATATGGTGGATGCCGTTATGGCCATGCCCGAAGGCACACGCGCCTATTTGATGGCCCCAATTATCCGCGACCGAAAGGGCGAATATAAGAAAGAATTTCTAGACCTGCGCAAGCAAGGGTTTCAGCGTGTGAAAGTGAACGGCGCCTTTCACGAATTGGAAGAACCGCCCGTGCTGGACAAGAAATTTCGCCACAACATCGACGTGGTGGTTGACCGCATTGTCGTGCGTGAGGGGCTAGAGACGCGCCTTGCCGACAGTTTCCGCACGGCGCTGAATTTGGCCGATGGCATTGCCGTGGTGGAACTGGCGGTGGATGAGGGGCAGGATGCCCCGCGCACCACCTATTCGGAAAAATTCGCCTGCCCCGTGTCGGGCTTTACCATTGCCGAAATTGAACCGCGCCTGTTTTCGTTCAACGCGCCCTATGGGGCCTGCCCCGTGTGCGATGGGCTCGGGATGGAGCTGTTTTTTGATGAACGTTTGGTGGTGCCTGACCAAAACCTAACCCTGCTTAGCGGGGCCATTGCGCCTTGGGCCAAATCGAAAAGCCCCTATTTCACGCAAACGATTGACGCCATTTCCAAGCATTATGCCTTTGATAAAAAGGCAAAATGGAAAGATCTGCCCGAGGCGGTGAAACAGGTTTTCCTGCGCGGATCGGGCGAGCAGGAAATTCCCTTCCGCTATGACGAGGGCGGGCGCGTCTACCAAGTGTCCCGCGTGTTCGAAGGCGTTATTCCAAATATGGAACGGCGCTATCGCGAAACCGACAGCACATGGTCGCGCGAGGATATGGAGCGTTTTCAGAACAACCGCCCCTGCGGGGCGTGTGGTGGGTATCGCTTAAAGCCCGAGGCGTTGGCGGTGAAAATCGGCGGGCTGCATGTGGGCCAAGTGGTGAAAATGTCCATCACCGAGGCGTTCGATTGGGTGCAATCGGTGCCGCAACATTTGGGCGCGCAGAAAAACGAAATTGCTAAGGCGATTTTAAAGGAAATCCGCGAAAGGCTGGGCTTTCTGATCAACGTTGGCCTGAATTACCTGACCCTATCGCGCGCGGCGGGCACGCTTTCGGGCGGGGAATCGCAGCGTATTCGACTGGCCAGCCAGATCGGGTCTGGCCTGACGGGGGTTTTGTATGTGCTTGACGAGCCATCCATCGGCCTGCATCAGCGCGACAATGACCGCCTGTTGACCACGCTGAAAAACCTGCGCGATGCGGGCAATACGGTGCTGGTGGTGGAACATGACGAAGACGCCATTCGCACCGCCGACTATGTCTTTGATATGGGGCCAGGTGCGGGGGTGCATGGGGGGCGCGTGATATCGCACGGAACGCCTGCGCAAGTGGCGGCTGATCCCAATTCCATCACGGGGGCCTATCTTTCGGGCAAACGTGAAATTGCTGTGCCAAAGGTACGGCGCAAGGGGAATGGCAAAAAGCTGGTGGTTGTTGGGGCCACGGGCAACAATCTGAAAAACGTCACCGCCGAATTCCCCTTGGGCAAGTTTGTTTGCGTGACGGGCGTATCGGGCGGGGGTAAATCGACGCTGACCATTGAAACCCTGTTCAAAACCGCCGCCATGCGCCTGAACGGCGCGCATGAAACGCCATCCCCTTGCGAGACGATTAAAGGCTTTGAACATCTGGATAAGGTCATCGATATTGACCAGCGCGCCATTGGCCGCACACCGCGTTCCAACCCCGCGACCTATACGGGGGCCTTTACCCCCATCCGCGATTGGTTCGCAGGCCTGCCCGAATCCAAAGCGCGCGGCTATCAGCCTGGCCGCTTTTCGTTCAACGTCAAGGGTGGGCGCTGCGAGGCGTGTCAGGGTGATGGCGTTTTGAAAATCGAGATGAACTTTCTGCCCGATGTCTATGTGACCTGCGAGACGTGCAAAGGCGCGCGCTATAACCGCGAAACGCTGGAAGTGAAGTTCAAGAACAAATCCATCGCCGATGTGCTGGATATGACCTGCGAAGACGCGCAGGAGTTTTTCACCGCAGTGCCTGCGATACGCGAGAAAATGGTTGCCCTGTGCCAAGTGGGGCTGGGCTATATCAAGGTGGGCCAGCAGGCGACGACCCTTTCGGGCGGCGAGGCGCAGCGCGTGAAACTGTCCAAAGAACTGTCGCGCCGCGCCACGGGGCGCACGCTGTATATTCTGGACGAACCCACCACGGGCCTGCATTTTGAAGATGTGCGCAAGCTGCTGGAAGTGCTGCATGAACTCGTCGATCAGGGCAATACGGTGGTGGTGATTGAACATAACCTAGATGTGGTGAAAACCGCCGATTGGGTAATTGATATTGGCCCCGAAGGCGGCGATGGCGGCGGGGTGATTGTGGCCACAGGCACGCCCGAAGCCATCGCGGCGCATGAGGGCAGCCATACGGGGAAATATCTGAAAGACCTTCTAAAGCCCAAGCGGGCTTAGGTATTTGGGCCAAAATGAAAGGGGCGAGGTATTCTTCTTGCCCCTTTCGCGGTTGCTTTAGGTTTAGCGGGTTGAAATGCCCAAGATCGAATAAGTGGGGCAGGTGCCCAAGAGGCCTGTTAGCAGCGGCACAAGGCCGATCAGTTTGGCATAATGCCATGCGCCCGTGCCTTGATCGTAGAAGAACCAAATCAGCAAGGCCGCGCCAACGGCAACCCGCAAAATGCGGTCGATGGTGCCAGTGTTATTTGTGAACATCTTTGTCCCCTTTTCTGCCCGCTTTCTGGCGGGATGGGGGATTTATATCAAAATTTCTGAATGTGAAATTGATGCAGATCAATGAAAACGCCCGCCAAGGTAATGGCGGGCGTTTTGGTAGCTTTGCCTGTGCGCCTTAGTCCATTTGTTTAAAGTTCAGGCTTGCGCCCTCTTTAATGCCCGAAGGCCAGCGCGAGGTGATGGTTTTGGTGCGCGTGTAAAAGCG
>JAIXVS010000209.1 GCA_027482795.1 Rhodobacter sp. | reverse complement strand
CCGCCCTCAACGCCGCCGCCGAAATTGTATCTGGCCCCATCACCGTTACAGGCCATTCCGAAGGCGGCCACCTTGCCGCGCGCATGGCAAATGCAGGCATGGGCGGAAGTGCCGCCGCGCGCATCACCGCCTGCATTCCCATCTCGCCCGTGGCCGAACTCGCCCCCCTCATGGACACATCCATGAACGAGGGCCTCCGCCTAACCGCCGCCGAATGCGCCCTTGAAAGCCCCGCCCGCCTGCCCCTGCACCCCAGCATAAACGCCCATGTCTGGGTGGGCGCACAGGAACGCCCCGCATTCCTATGGCAGGCCCGCACCCTATCGGAAGACTGGAATTGCCCATGGAGCGCCGCCGCCCAGCGCCATCATTTCAATGTGATTGATGATTTAGAAGATGCAAACGCTGCGCTTATGACGCTGTGCTGCCCTGCATCTTCCTAACTCCCCAAATACCTTGGGGTGAGGAACGAAGTGACGAGGGGCAAAGCCCCTCACTTAGGGCTGGATCGATGCGGTCGTTGTCATTTGGGGGCCATCACCCTGCCGATCCCTTCGCGAGGGATCAAATTTGCGGATGGTTTGGGCGATGTCATCGGTCAGGACAGGCCCGTATTCCTTGGGCACGCTTTGTCCCAAGGGCGACGGGCGGGGTCGTATTTGGGCAAATGAAATGCCCCAAACTTGCGCAAGATGCGACAAATGGGGGATGCATGACATTTCGGGCAGGTGCGGGGCTGATATTGCTGGCAGGGCTGGTCTGGTCAACGCAGGGGCTGTTCCTGCGGTTGGTGGTCGAAGCGCAGTCATGGCCCGTGCTGGCGTGGCGATCCCTCGGGCTGATTTTGGCGCTGGTGGCCTATGTCGGCTATGCTTCAAAGGGGCAGATCTGGGCGGCGATAACCTCGGTTGGGCGCAGCGGCGTTTTGGGGGGGCTGTCACTGGTATTGGCCTTTGGCGGGGCGATTTACGCAATGCAAACAACATCAATTGCCAGTGCAGTCGTGCTGTTCAGCGCATCGCCCTTTTTCGCGGCACTGATTGGCTGGGCCCTGCTGGGCGAACGGGTGCCTGCGGCGACATGGGCCGCCATCGCCTTGGCCGCAATTGGCATTGCGGTGATGGTGGGCGGGCAGATTGATATGCGGGGCGTTTGGGGCAATTTTGCCGCCTTGCTCAGCGCCTTTGGCTTTGGGGCGTTTTCGGTGGCGCTGCGCGCAGGCCATAGCAATTTGCGCGCAGACAGGGGGCATTTTCCCGTGGTGCTGCTGGCGGGGGTTTTTTCGGCCCTAACGGGGGTGGCGCTGGCACTTGCCTCGGGGCAGGATTTAACCCCGCCGCCCAGCGATATTGGCCTTGCGCTGTTTATGGGCGTGGTCACGCTGGCGGGCGGGATGATCCTGTACACCTTTGGCACCCGCGTGGTGCCTGCGGCCACGGCGACACTGCTCAGCCAAGTTGAAGTGATTCTTGGCCCGTTTTGGGTATGGCTGTTTTTGGGCGAGGCGTTCAGCCGCGCCACAGCCATTGGCGGGGCGATTGTGCTGGCGGCCTTGATGCTGAACATCGCCGCCGCCAGCCGTAGGCCACGCTAGCCAATCACCATAGGGGCAACTTCGTGCCAGCCTTCCCAGATCATCTTCAGCGCGACATAGACGATAATGGCCAGGCCAATATAGGCGATCCATGGATATTTGTTCAAAAGACGCGCGATAAAGCTGGCCGCAAGGCCCATCAGCGCGATCGACAGAACAAGCCCCACAATCAGCACGGTGGGGTGGCCATGCGCCGCCCCTGCCACGGCGAGGACGTTATCAAGGCTCATCGACACATCGGCGATCACGATTTGCAGCGCGGCTTGGGCCAGCGTTTTCTTGGGCGCGCCGCCAGCCACGGTGCCGTCCGCGTTCAAATCTGTGCCCGTCAGCGCCTCTTCGGCCATGTTGTCATCGCCGTGGCCCTCGCGCAGCTCGCGCCACATTTTCCAGCATACCCACAGCAGCAAAACACCGCCCGCCAGCAGCAGCCCCGCAATGGCCAGAAGCTGCGTGGTGACCAATGCAAAGCCGATCCGCATGATCGTTGCCGCGCCAATGCCAATCAGAATCGCCCGCGCGCGCTGTTCTTTGGGCAGGCCAGCGGCAGCAAGGCCGATGACAATGGCGTTGTCGCCCGCCAAAACCAGATCGATGCCGATCACTTGCAGCAGGGCAATCAACCCCGCAGAGGTAAAAATTTCCAAAGCGCTCTCTCCCCTAAACCCGCGTCAAATTCGGCAGGGTTTAGCCTGCAAGCCTGACATTGGGCTGACAGCTACCCTTGCGGGCACCCAAGTGCAATACGCGCGGGCGATGGGCGCGGCCCAGCAGCCGCGCGCATCAGCCGTCGGGGCAAACCAGAACCCCAGCACGGCGCACGCAAGGCTGCTGGGCCGCACCCAGACCTTCCTGCGGCGGCACCAAGAACACAGCCGATTCGGCGGGTGCGATTTTGGGTTCGATTTTGGGCTCGGCTGCAATTTGCTCGGCCATTTCAATTTCTGGCAGGGCTTTGCGCAGGCCCGCGCCTTGGGTGCCAGCGGCAAACATCGGCACTTCGGGCGGCAGTTTTGCGGTGGTCGTGCCTGATACGGCAATCGGCTGTCCGCCGCGCAGATCGGTTTTTCTGCCATCTTCTACGCCCTCGACAGGGGTGTTGAGCAGCTTGTTCAGCATCACAAAATCAATGGCTCGCAGCGCTTCTTTAATGGCCGCGTCGTCATCGCTTTGGGTGATGACCGTAACCGACAATGCGGGCGTTAGCGTGGCGCGGATCATGCGAATGTCAGGATCGCCCGTCACCCCTGCGGCGGGCAGTTCGGTAAAGGCCACGCCGTCCACCACATCAAACACGGCGGCTTGGCCCATGGCGGCGGCATCGCCCGCCTCTAGCATGGCTTGCAGGGCGGCAGTGTCAGCGGCGGCGGCGGTGGCGGGCATGGGCAGGGTTTCTATGCCCGCTGGCAGCGTTTCGGCGGCTTGCAAAAGGGTGGCCAAAACGCGCAAGCGCGTATCGCCCTTGGCCATGGTCATGCCCACCATTTCGCCCTTGTCCGAGCTGGCCTTGGTCAGCGCGGCCATCGCCTTGACTAGGGCAATTTCATGGGCCTGATCTTCGCGGTTGGCATCCGTCGCGCCTACCATTTTATCGGCGCTTTTGGGGGCAATCTCCCACCCCTCAATCGCCGTGGGCAAGGCCCCCGCAAGGCTGGGCGGATACAGCAAATCGTTAAAGTCATCTTTGCGCTGGGCGATGTAATCGCGTGGGCCATAGGTATCTTTGGCCGAATCGCGTTTTAGGATGTAAAAATCAAGGGCAATACAGCCCAAGACCAGCACAAGCAAAAAGCCAATATCAATGATCCGCCGCATAGAAAGGCTCCTGAAATATCTATCCGCGCTAGAAAATCAGGAAAATTTGTTTTGAATTGGGCGGAATATGGGCAGGGTTGGGCGGGACATGCTGAAAAAAGCAAAGCCCCGCTTTTGGCGGGGCCTTACAGCACAGGTCAAAGCTTGCAATCGCCAGTTGGCCTGTGGCCCCGAGTGGGGTCTTAATGAGGATGCAATGCAGCGCCTCAGGCAGAATCTAGATACAGCCGAAGGCGATAATTGTCAAGATCCAAGCCCCAGCCCTGCCAGAACGCAGCGTTGAATCAGTGCTAACTGTTCTGCCCGCAATGGCGTGGTCTGAAAGACCCGCTGACCCTGCGCATCCTTGCCAAGGGCAAGCAGACTGGTTCTGGCAAAGCTTACAGAATTGATCATATCACCTTTGACCCAACGCGCGACATTTCCCCAGCGTGGGGGCAGTTCAAAAGGAATGTCTATTTGGCAGTGATAGGGCATAACCTTATCTGGCGCAGTTGTGCTGAGCGGAACAACAGTCAGAAGTTTACCGCGCGCTTTAATGGGCGGTGAAATAACGACTGCCAAGCGAGGCTTGACCATTTCAGGCGGCATGAAGCCCTAATCAAAATCCACAAGCACTATCGTGCCCATCTTTGGCGCAAATTGCAGCGCCACTACAGCATCCCAGCAACCACCAAATCTGGGGGGCGGTGGCCATCGGCAAAGGTTTTGATGTTGATAATCACCTTTTCGCCCATTTCAATCCGCCCCTCTACTGTGGCAGACCCCATATGCGGCAGCAGCACCACATTGGGCAGATCGCGCAGATCGGGGGTAATGTCGCGGCCATGTTCGTACACGTCCAGCCCAGCGCCCGCAATTTCGCCCGCCCGCAAGGCGCGGGTTAGGGCGGCCTCGTCAATCACCTCCCCGCGCGAGGTGTTGATAACCACGGCGCTGGGTTTCATCAGCTTAATCCGCCGTGCGTTCAGCAAATGAAACGTGGCAGGCGTATGCGGGCAATTGACCGAGATAATGTCCATACGCGCCAGCATTTGATCAAGGCTGTCCCAATAGGTCGCGTCAAATTCGGCCTCAATTTCGGGGCGCAGGCGTTTGCGGTTGTGGTAATGCACTTGGCAGCCAAAGGCGCGTGCGCGCCGCGCCACAGCCTGCCCAATGCGCCCCATGCCCAAAATACCCAGCCGCCGCCCGCCCAGCCGCCCGCCAAGGTTGGCCATTGGCGACCAGCCTTCCCATGCGCCCGATTGCATGGCCGCCAGCCCCTGCGGGATGCGGCGGGTCACGGCCAGCATCAGGGCAAGGGTAATATCGGCCGTATCTTCGGTCACAGCGCCGGGTGTGTTAGACACCAAAATCCCGCGTTGGCGGGCGGTGGCGACATCAATGTGATCCACCCCCGCGCCATAATTGGCAATCAGTTTCAGGCGCGGGCCAGCCGCCGCAATCAGCCCTGCATCGATTGTATCGGTAATAGTGGGGACAAGTACATCGCAAGTGGCCATTGCTGCGGCAATTTCGGCGCGGGTCATGGCGGTATCAGGCTCGCGCAGGGTCACGTCGAACAATTCCTTCAGCCGCGTCTCAACCGCTTCGGGCAGACGGCGGGTCACCACAACTGTCAGCCTTGGTGATGGCATGATCGCTCTCCCTGCACTTCCATATCCGTTCATAGAATGGCAAACTGCGCAAAGCAGTGCCCAACCGCAAGCCCCAAATGATGGGCGATTGCGGCGGCGGCGCGCGGGCAGGGATGGCAATGATCAAAGGCGGCATCATTCGGGCAGGGCAGGTGGGGGCATGGCTGCTTGTGGTGTGCCTTATCCTGTCGCCCATTTTAGGTGCCTTCGCCGCCGAGGCGCAGACACGCCCGCGCCCGCGCCCAGACTTGAACGCACCCGCGGCAGATACCGCAACCGCATCGCAAAGTGGCGCAACACGGCCCGCGCCACGGCCCGATGATCAGCCCCAGTCGGCGGTGCCTGCCGCCGCCCCCAATATCGGCCCCGTCACCAAACAGCCCCTACCGCGCTTTGTCTCTCTGAAGGGCAGCGAGGGGAACGCACGGCGCGGCCCAGGGCTGACGCACCGCATCGATTGGGTGTTCACCACCAAAGGCACGCCCTTGCGCGTGGTGGCCGAGTACGAAAATTGGCGCAAGGTCGAAGATTTCGAAGGTCTGGGCGGCTGGGTGCATTTCTCGTTGCTGTCGGTCGCGCGCACGGTGATCATCACCACAGATATGGCCGAATTTCGTACCCTGCCAGACCCAACATCGCCTGTGACCTTTCAGGCCGAACGCGGGGTTTTGGCGCGCCTGTTGGAATGCCAGATCGATTGGTGCCGCGTGAATGCAGAGGGCGAACGCGGCTGGGCCCCAAAATCGGTGCTTTGGGGCGTTCGGCCAGATGAGGTGGTAGAGTAGATGGCCAAGCTGACAGCCGATACACGCATGAACATCAGCGCTGGCGCAACATCTGCCGTTGTGGCAGCCGTGCTGGTGGCGCTGAAACTGTGGGCGCTGGGCCAAACGGGGGCGCTGTCTGTTGCCGCCAGCTTGGCCGATAGCGCGATGGATTTGATGGTCTCACTTGGCGCGCTGGCTGCCCTGATCTATGCCGCGCGCCCTGCGGACGAAGATCACGCTTTTGGACATTCATCTGCCGAAGATTTGGCAGCATTGGGCCAAGCGATGTTTGTGCTAATCTCGGCTGGCGTCATTGCCACAGCCGCCGCGCTGCGCCTAACCGATCCTGCCCCCACCCCACTGCAAGCCGAAGGTGCTGGCCTGCTGGTGATGACACTTTCGGTGCTGCTGACACTGGGGCTGGTCATGTGGCAGGGCCATGTCGCGCGCAAAACCCGCAGCCGCGTGGTCGCCGCTGACCGCTTGCATTACCTTGGCGATTTGCTGCCCAATATCGGCGCGATTGCGGCGCTGATCGCGTCGAAATACTGGGATATGGGGGCCATTGATGGCGTGGTCGCACTGGCCGCTGCCGCGCTCTTGACCATCGGCGCGCTGCGCATTGGCAAGGGGGCGTTTGACGCGCTGATGGATCGGCGCGCCGACCCCGCCTTGATCGAAGCTATTGGCGAAATCGCGGGCAATTGGCCCCAAGTCTTCGGCTATCACGATCTGAAAACCCGCATGGCAGGCAGCCGCGTTTTTGTGAACTTGCATATCGAACTGGACGGCGCGCAGCCGCTAAGCCAAGCGCATGATATCGGCGCAGCCCTGCGCCGCGCCATTTTGCAGCGCTATCCGCAATGCGATGTGATCATCCACAAAGACGTGTATCACAACGCTGCACAACACGATGTTTGACAAACGCGCCAGCCAAACCTAAAGCGCTTTTTTGAAAACCCCTATCAAGACTCTTCCTTAGGTTAGACAGAATGACCCTTGCCCGAAAACTGGAAAACTGGCTGGAAAGCCCTTTTGTTCATAACGCGATTTTGGCGGTGATCTTGATCAACGCCGCAATCCTTGGGCTGGAAACCTCGCCCACAGTGGTGGGTGCGACGGGCAACCTTTTGTCGATTTTGGATGAAATTTGCCTTGGCATTTTCATCGCCGAACTGCTGGCCAAACTTTATGCGCTGCGCCTGCGCTATTTCCGATCGGGCTGGAATATCTTTGACTTTGTCATCATCGCCAGCGCCGTTATTCCGGGGGCGCAGGGGCTGAACGTGCTGCGGGCGCTGCGGATTTTGCGGGTGCTGCGGGTGATCTCTATCTCGCCATCCTTGCGCCGCGTGGTCGAAGGTTTTGTGCGCGCTTTGCCGGGTATGGGATCGGTGTTTTTGCTGATGGCAATCATCTTTTACATCGCCGCCGTCATGGCCACGCGTCTGTTTGGCGCAGATTTTCCTGAATATTTCGGCAGCATGGGCGCATCGCTGTTCACGCTGTTCCAACTGATGACCTTGGAAAATTGGGCAGGTGGCATCGCGCGCCCCGTGCAAGAGGTGTTCCCCTATGCATGGCTGTTCTTCGTGCCGTTCTTGTTTGTCACAACCTTTGCGGTGATGAACCTTCTGATCGGCTTGATCGTGAACTCGATGCAAGAGGCCGCATCGGAAACCGAAGTGCAGGCCGAAAAGGCCGAGCGTGCCGAACTGGCCAAGCGGCTTGACACGATTGAACGCCAGTTGGCGCAGCTGCTTGCCGCCCAAAACGGCAAATAGCGGCGGAAAAATCTGCGCGAAGGCGTGGCCGTGTCGCCCAAAGGGTTGAGGCCGCGCCAATTCCTGCTAGGCTTGGCACATATTCCCTCAGCCCACAGGTAGACCATGCGCTTTGCCCCGATTGTTGACCGTCTTTCCAACCTTGGCGGCGCGAAATGGGCAATCCATGCCCGCGCCAAAGACATGATCGCGCAGGGGCGCGAGGTGATAAAGCTGTCGATTGGCGAGCCTGACGTGCCCCCCGCAGATGCGCTGCTGGCCGCCGCCAAGGCGGGCATTGATGCAGGCCGTTTGGGTTATTCTAACGGGCGGGGCGAGCCGAACCTTTTGGCGGCGCTGGCCAAGCGTTATTCCAAACGCACAGGGCGCACCATTGCCCCCAGCCAATGCACCGCGCTGCCGGGCACGCAAACCACGCTGTACGCAACCCTAACCACTCTGGTGGGCCCAGGCGACGAGGTGCTGCTGGGCGATCCATGCTATGCCACCTATGAAGGGCTGATTGCCGCCACAGGGGCCAGCGTGGTGATGGTTCCCCTGCACGCACAGCATGGCTTTCGGATGCAGGCCGCCGATGTGGCCCCGCTGATCACCCCCCGCACCCGCCTGTTGTTCCTGAACACCCCCCACAACCCCACAGGCGCGATTTTGACGGCCGCCGATATTCGCGCCTTGGGCGATTTGGCGATAAAGCACGATCTGTGGATCCTGTCCGATGAGGTTTACGAGGAAATGATCTATGAGGGCGCGCGTTTCGTCTCGCCCTTTGATATGGCAGACCTCGCTGACCGCACTGTTGTTGCGGCGTCCATCTCCAAATCCCACGCAGCCCCGGGGTTCCGCTCTGGCTGGTGCGTGGGCCCGCAGGAATTTTCCGATGCCCTGCTGCCCGTGGCTGAAACGATGCTGTTTGGCAACCAACCCTTCATCGCCGATATGACAGCGCTGGCGGTATCGGCCCCCAGCGAAGCCGCGCGCGGCATGGCCCAGCGCTTTGCCCGCCGCGCAGGGATCGTTCATGCGATGCTGCATGGCAAGAACGGGCTTGTTGTGCATCGGCCAGAGGCGGGCATGTTCGCACTGGTCAACATATCCGCCACGGGCCTTACGGGCGAACAATTTGCCCTTGGCCTGCTGGAAGGCGCAGGCGTGGCAGTGATGCCGGGCGAAAGTTTTGGCAATGGGCTGGCGGGCTGGCTGCGCCTGTCGCTGACCGTCGATGATACCCTGATCCAAACCGCCTGCACCCGCATTGCCGCCTATGCCGCCCGCGCGCAGGGACTTGCGGCATGACCCCTTCCGTTGGAATGCGCCTTGTCGAAGGGCTGGCCGCGCGCGGGGTGACCTGCGTCTTTGGCATTCCGGGTGTGCATACGGTGGAACTATATCGCGGCCTCTCGAACGGCCCCATTCGCCATGTGACCGCCCGCCACGAACAGGGCTGCGCCTTTATGGCCGATGGCTATGCGCGCGCCAGCGGGCAGGTGGGCGTGGCCTTTGTGATTACTGGGCCGGGGCTTTTGAACGCCCTCACCGCCATGGCACAGGCGCGCGCCGATTCCGTACCAATGCTGGTGATTTCGGGCGTGAACAGGCGCGATAGCTTGGGGCGCGGCCTTGGCCTTTTGCACGAACTTCCCAATCAATCGGCCATGGTCGCAGCCCTATGCCCCACCCGCACGGTGATGTCGGCAGATGATCTGGCCCCAGCGCTGGACTGGGCCTTTGCCACTATGCTGGGCGCGCGGCCAACGCCTGTGCATCTGGAAATTCCAACCGATGTCATGCCCCTGCCCTGCGCCGCCCTGCCTGCCCCCGCGCCCCTGCCCGCGCGCCCCACGCCGCAGCCTGCCGATCTGGCCGCAGCAGCGGCGCTGCTAAACGCCGCCAAACGCCCCGTCCTTCTGGCAGGCGGCGGCGCGCGCGGATGCGAAGCCGCCTTGCGTAAACTGGCCGAAACACTCGATGCCCCCGTCATCCAAACCGTCAACGCGCGCGGCATGATGCATGGCCACCCCCTATGCGTGCCCGCCAGCGCCAGTTTGGATGCCGTGCGCGCGCTGATCACAGGGGCGGATCAAATCTTGGCGCTTGGCACGGAACTGGGCCAAACCGATTATGATATGTATGCGCGCGGCGGCTTGCCTGACCTGTCTGCCATGATCCGCGTGGATATTTGCGCGGCGCAACTGGCCCGCCACCCCGCAGCCCTGCCCATCTGCGCCGATACGGCTGCCTTTTTGGCCGCCATCACCCCGCACATCACCCCCAAACCCCAAGGGCAAGGCGCAGCGCGCGCAGCCGATACCCGCGCCAATGCCCGCGCCGAACTGGGCGCGCTAGACCCCGCCATGCCCGCCCGCCTTGATATGATCGAAGCCGTGCGCGCGGCGCTGCCACACGCGCAGATTGTGGGGGATAGCACCCAAACCATCTATGCGGCGAACCTCTATTATGACCACGACCGCGCAGGCGGCTGGTTTAACGCGGCCACTGGTTTTGGCGCGCTGGGATACGGCGCAGGCGCAGCGATTGGCGCAGCCATCGCCCAGCCCGCCGCCCGCACTGTGTGCATCATCGGCGATGGGGGCTTGCAGTTTACCGCAGCCGAGCTGCGCACCGCCGTTGACGAGAAGTTGCCCATCACCTTTATCATCTGGAATAACGAAGCCTACGGCGAAATTGCCGATGCCATGCGCGCCGCGAACACAGAAGTGATCGGCTGCCATCCCAGCCCGCTGAACCACGCCGCCTTTGCCAGCGCCTGCGATCTGCCCTTTGTGTCCATCGCCGCCGATACCGAACTGCTGCACTGGGC
Source organism: Rhodobacter sp. (assembly GCA_027482795.1). Taxonomy (GTDB): domain Bacteria; phylum Pseudomonadota; class Alphaproteobacteria; order Rhodobacterales; family Rhodobacteraceae; genus Cypionkella. The sequence goes on along the minus strand of JAIXVS010000209.1, from coordinate 13,370 downwards.
GCTAAGGCAACGCAGCGAGGGGCCAAGTATGATTGAGGTGCGGGCAAGTTGAAAGAAGGGGGCGCACGCGCCCCCTCGGAGCTATCGCTCCTCACCCCCTGAGGATATTTTCAGAGCAAGGAAGATACAGACCCGCCCCTTTTCTTACTGCAAATCTATCACGCCCGCGCATCGGGCTTTCGCGCAGGAATGGCATTGCGCTGCTGGCAACAAATAAAGTGGCCAAACGTGATTGTGATAAGCGTTTGGCCGCCGCCGTTGACAGACCACGCCCCGCGCTGCAATCTGTGCGTGTAAACATCGAACAGGTGGCAGCATGTTGAAAAAGTCCCCAACCCTAGGCTTCGCACTCTACCTTGCCCTGATCGCCCTGTTCATCGGAACAAGCCTGTTTTCAGACGGCAGCGCGGACATGATCCAGATGCCCTTGATCGCGGCGCTATGGGGCATGTTCATCATCCGCACCGCCATATCCGAAGGCCCGCATAGCCTAATCGATACCTTGCGCATGTTTGCCACGATCATAGCGGCGAACGCCTTGGCAGGTTGGACACCCGAGGCAAGTCTTGCAGATATCGCCCAGCAAGCAGGCCTAACCGCCCTTATCATCCCCGCCTATCTGGCGCTGATCTGGGCCATCCCTTCCCAACGCCCCGCAACATGGGGCCTGCGCTTTGGTCTGCCATTTTGGGTGGCGGCGCTGGCCCTTATCGCGCTTTTCGCGTGGAACTTCCTTTTCGACATGCCGTCCAATCAGGGCCTTGCCCTAATCGCCACACTCTGCTGCGCTGTCTATTTCCTAAATGCCGCCATGCCCATATCAAACGCACAAATCCCCATGCGCGAAAACTGGCGCGCGCGTATCATGGCATCAACTTCTTTGCCCTTTGGCCTTTATGCGGTGCTCTTTTGGCCCAACATCGCCCTTGGGCAAGCCTCGCCCGCCCCCGCCGCAATCACCACGGCCATCGCGGCAATTGTTCTCTTCACCTTCTCCCCTTGGCTGGATCGCAGGGCCGCAGACCGCCGCACATGATGCCGCCAGCCGCCCGCTTTCTTGCTGCGGTAGTTTTGTCAGGCCCGCGCTCTGCCCTTTACCGCCCCGCCCCCGCTGTGGCATGATCGCCCTATGGAAAACATAAACACCCTCATCGCGGGCATCCCCGCCCAGCGCCTTGCCGATTTCACCGCGCGCGAGGCGCGGCGCTTTGCCGCCGCCCGCCCCAATGCGGCCAAGGTGCAACTGACCGATTACCTTGGCGGCGTGCCGCTGCATTGGATGACAGATTGGCCCATGCCGCACCTGCCCGTGATAGCATCGGCCAAAGGCGCGACGATCACCGATATTGACGGCTATCAGATTGACGATTTTTGCCTTGGCGACACAGGGTCGATGTTTGGCCATTCGCCCGCCCCCGTGGCAAAAGCGATCCGCCGCCAAGCGCGGCGCGGCCTCACCTATATGCTGCCTTCGATCGAGGCAATGGAAGTGGGGCAACTCCTCACCGCCACCTTTGGCGCGTTTCAATGGCAAATCGCCACCACCGCCACCGATGCAAACCGCTTTGCCATTCGCGTGGCCCGCGCGGTAACAGGGCGGCCCAAGATACTGGTGTTCAACGGCTGTTATCACGGCACGGTCGATGATGTGATGGTCGAACTTGGGCCAAATGGTCAAACACAAAACCGCGTGGGGCTTTTGGGCCAAGTGGCCGACCTGACCCTTGGCGCGGTTGCTTGCGAGTTTAACGACCTTGATAGTGTCGAAGCCGCATTGTTGGCAGGCGATGTCGCCGCCATTCTGACCGAACCTGTGATGACCAACTCTTGCATGGTGCTGCCGCAGAGCGGTTTTCACGCAGGCCTGCGCGCGCTTGCCACCAAATACGGCGCGCTGTTGATGATCGACGAAACCCACACAATTTCAACAGGCCTAGGCGGCTATACCCGCGCGCACGGCCTGCAACCCGATATCTTTGTGGCGGGCAAATGCGTGGCGGGGGGCCTACCCACCGCCGTTTGGGGGCTGAACGCCGATACCGCCGCGCGCTACCACAGCGCCAATGCCGCCCGCCCTGCGGGCCATTCGGGCATGGGCACCACCCTTTCCGCCAACCCCCTGCAATTTGCCGCCCTGCGCGCCAGCTTGGCCGAGGTGATGACGCCAAAGGCCTATGCCCATATGGACAAACTTGCCGATACACTGGCCGCTGGCCTGACCGAGGTCATCGCCAAAAACCGCGCGCCGTGGCATGTGGTGCGCGTGGGCGCGCGGGTGGAATTCATCTGCGCGCACGGCCCTTTGCAAAACGGGCGCGAGGCGATTGCAGCCCATTGCCCGCAGGCCGAGGCCGCCGTGCATATCGCGCTTCTTAATCGCGGCAGCCTGATCGCGCCCTTTCACAATATGATGCTGATTTCCCCCGCCACCGAAAAGCGCCAAGTCAAACGCCTGATCGCCGCCTTTGCCGAGGTGATGTCCGAACTTTTCGCCCCCAAAAGCCCCGCCCTATGACCCACCGCCCCGCTGACGCAGCCCTGCCAGATGAGGCGGAGGCCTTTCTTGCCGCACATCAAGACATCGAAGCCTTCGATCTGATACTGACAGATGCCAACGGCGTGGCGCGCGGCAAGATCATTCGGCGGCATGAACTTTTGGGGCTCTATACCGCAGGCCGCCATCTGCCCATCTCGATCCTTGGGCTGGATATACTGGGCGAAGATGTCGGCGATACGGGCCTTGTCTGGGATCAGGGCGACGCCGACCGCCGCGCTTGGCCCATCGCGGGCAGCCTGCGCGCGCTGGCGGGAACCAGCCCGCCGCGCGGCGAAGTGATGGTGATGCTGTATGAATTAGGCGGCACCCCCATGCTGGCCGACCCCCGCCACGCGCTGATCCGCCAAATCGCAGCATTGGCCGAAATGGGCCTGCGCCCTGCGGGGGCCTTCGAGCTGGAATTTTACCTGCTTGACCCCGAACTTGGCCCAGATGGCACCGTGCTCCCCGCCCGCGATGCGCTCGATGGGCGCGGGGATGCGGAAACCGAGGTCTATTCGGTTGACCGCCTGCACGGGATGCTACCCATATTCAATCAGATTTACGCAGATTGCGCGCAGGCGGGCATTACCGCCGAAACGATGATTTCTGAATACGGGCGTGGGCAGTATGAACTGACGCTGCATTACCGCGAAAATATCCTCCAAGCCGCCGATGATCTGATCCGCCTTAAACGCATTGTGCGGGCTGCGGCGCGCGCGCATGGGGCGCTGGCCTGTTTCATGGCCAAACCCCATGCCGATATGGCGGGATCAGGGATGCATATGCATGTCTCGATACTGGACGATCAGGGCCGCAATATCTTTACCGAAAACGCGGGGGAAGACCCCACATCCAGCCCCGCCCTGCGCCACGCCATTGCGGGCATGGCCGCGCATATGGGCGAATCGATGCTCGTCTTTGCGCCCCACGCCAATTCGTGGCGGCGCTTTGCGGCCAATTCCTACGCGCCCGTGGCCCCCACTTGGGGGGTGAACAACCGTTCGGTCGCATTGCGCGTGCCAGCGGGCGATGCAAAAGCGCGCCGCATTGAACATCGCCCATCGGGGGTGGATGCCAACCCCTATCTGGTGGCAACTGCCGTTCTTGCCGCGCTGCGCGATGGTCTGACGCAAAAGATGCAGCCCAGCGATCCTGTCACTGGCAACGGCTATGGCGCGGGCGCAAGGCACACCATGCCCGCCGATTGGCGCAGCGCGATTGTGGCGGCCGAAGGGTCCGATTTTCTAAAATCCGCGCTTGGCCCCGATCTTCACCGTGCCTTTACCGCGATCAAATGGGCCGAATATCACCGCATGGCGCGGCATGTCTCGGCCATGGATTTGGCGCATTATCTGCACCGGGCATAAGGGGGCTTTGCCCCCTCGCTTCGCTCACCCCCAAGATATTTGAGGAGTTAGGAAGATGGCAGAAACCGTCTGCCCGCTTCCTTGCTCCAAAAAACATCCTCGGGGGAGGGTGCTGAAGCCTGCTTCAGCACCTGGGGGGCAAAGCCCCCCTAACTCCGTTATGAATTCGCGTGCATCCGCTCGATATAAGCGCGCATTTCTTCGGCCTCGTGGCGCGCATCGCGCAAGCCTTCCATGGCCGCGCGCAGTTCTGCTTCGGTCTGGGAAATCTGGCTCAGCAGTTCTGCCTCGCGCTGTTCCAAATACATCAACGCTTGGTCGCGCATTTCTTCGGCCTCGTGCAAAGATTGGGCCAAATTGTCCATCTCGCCCATGTCGCCGCCCGATACGCGGGCAAAGCGGTGCAGCAGCCAATAGCTGAACCAGCCCAGCGCAAAGGCAATCAGCAAAATAATCGCAGTGACAATGATAAATTCGGTGCGGTTCATGCGCGGGCTTTCCCTTGGATTATCTGCTTCTACCAGAAAAATAGTGGCACTTAAACGGGGGCATTCGGGGGTATCTGTGTCACTCGCGCGCGGGGCGCGGTTTGGGCCGCAGGGTGATGTCTTTTGGCGCCAGGTCAGATGCGGCAAGGGCGGCAGCCTCGGCTGCATCTGCGGCGGCGGCTGCCTCGGGGGTCACCAGCGTAAACTCGATCCTGCGGTTTTTCTCGCGGCCCTCTTCGGTATCGTTGTCAGCAATGGGAACGCTTTCGCCATAGCCCTTGGCAACAAAGCCCGACACATCCACTTGCCGCCCCAAAAGGGCGATCAGCACCGCATCCGCCCGCGCTTGTGACAGCGACAGGTTGCTTTCTTCTGATCCGTCATTATCGGTGTGCCCGCCAATCTCCATCCGCAAATTGGCGCATTTGTCCAAGGCGGCGGCCAGCAGGCCCATAATTTTGCCCGCATTGCCGTCAATCTCGGTCGAGGCGGGTTCAAACACAATTTTGTTGGTCTTTAGCACGCCGTCCACGCGGGCCGCGCATTCGGCTGGCGTGGGCAGCGATGCAATCGGGTCAAGCTTGCGGTCATAGGTCACATCTACCTTAAAGGTCTGCCCCTGCCCCAGTTTACCCGACAATATCTGACTGATACGCGCCTTTGATTCGGTGTTGCCCGTCACGCCCGTGACTTGAACCGTATCGGCGCGCACAATCAGATCGCCGCCGTCCAACTCGCCCAGCGCCTCTAGCCCCGCCAGAACGCGCACAGGCCAGCCGCCTGGCAGGCCCGCGTCCAGCACGGCGGCTTGATAGACCTTATCCGCGCCAAAGGTGGCTTTGGCAAAGTTATCGACCACATTACGCTGCATTTCATCGGGCATACGCCCGCGCAATTCCACGCGGCCCGTGGTTTGCGACAATGTGGCGGTAAATTCGGCAAGGCCATCGGTGCCCGCCGCATCGGCGGCCTTTTCCAGCGACGCGTTCAGCGAGAATACCTCGGGCAAAGCTGCGTCCAAATCCCCCACAACGCGGTCAAAATCGCGCTGGGTCACATCGGCCCCTGCCTGTAATGTCACATCGGCATCCTTAAAGGTGACATTGCCCGAAGCAAGCTGTCCCACCGCCGCAATCCCCGCAGCCGTGGCCGCCGCCCAGCGCGGGCTGGGCACGCCAAGACCGATGGTGCAATCGGCCCCCTCAGGCGCGCCCGCCGCCACTGCGGCCTGTAAAATAACGTCCCGCGCCGTCTCGCTATCAGCCGCGCAGGCATCAAACCGCGCGCCTTGCGCGTCTTTCACAAAACGCAAGGTGAACGGCGTCAGCACAGGGCGCGGCGCGGAAATTTGAATATCGGCCTGCAAATTGCTGGGCTTGGCAAGGGCCAAATCCGCCTCAAACGCGCGCTTTTCGCTGGCCGATGTGGCAATGGCCGTTATCGCAACTCGGTCTGCCGAGATGGAAATTTTAGACCGCGGCAGCATTTCAAAGGCGCGCAAACCAAAGCCCAGCGCCGATTCCCATCCCGTTGAAGCGGGATAATTGGCCGTCTCGATCATTTCCGAAAACGGCGCAGCCGCCGCCAGCAGCTTGCCTTTGTCAATCAGCACCGCTTCGTCATCGCCCATTGGCATTAGGCCAATCATCTGAATGCCATCATCGTTGCGCAGAATTTCAAGGCTGAAACGCGGGGCCTCAATGGCTTTTACGGGGGTCAGCTCCATCTCATCGCGCAGGCGCGAGGCATCGACGACGGTGGCCACCAAATTGGCAAGGCGGTAGCGCGCCGCTTCATTCGGTGCCGTGCCAATCAGGCGCACTTGCAGCCCGTCTGCCTCGACATCGGCCCAAGTGATACCTTCGGTCAGCAGCCGTGATTTCACCGCACTGGCCGAGACGTTTTCAATAATTAACGCCAGCCCAAAGGCCACCGCCATAAACAATCCACCAGCGGCGATAAACACCAGCGGGGCCATCACAGCCGCAAGCCGCAGCGAAGGCAGGTAAAGCTTTGGTCTTTGGCTCATCTTGACGAAATCACTTTGGCAAATAGGCGGTCGAAAACCCGCTCTTTAAGATTTGCCAGTCATAGGGGGCAAGGGCGGGCGGATCAATCATACGATTGCGCTTGCGGCGAAAAACAGCCCAAGGATCAACCCCGTGTCGCGATTGGCCCGAAAAACCTGCAAACAGGATGCAGGATTGTCCAAATCCAGCCGCCGCATTTGCCGCGCCATATGCGCGCCAAAGGCAAGCGTGCCGATCAGAGCGATGGTTTTGGGCAGCGCGCCCGCATCTGCCAGCAGCACAGCCAAAGCCGCCCATGCCGCCGCCAACGCGGCAAACCCCCACAGCCAGCGCCGCGACTTTTCTCCAAACAACCGCGCGGTCGATTTCACACCAATCAGCGCGTCATCTTCGCGGTCTTGGTGGGCATAGATCGTGTCATAATACAGCGTCCATGCAATACCCGCGCCGTACAGCAGCACCGCGCTGGCACTGAGCGCGCCCGCATGGGCAGCATATGCCAGCAGCGCGCCCCAGTTAAACGCCAGCCCCAAAAACACCTGCGGCCACCATGTAAACCGCTTGGCAAAGGGGTAAATCGCCACCAGCGCCAGCGATGCAATCCCCAGCCCAATCGCAAGCCCGTTGTAACTGAACAGTATCAGCGCAGCCAGCAGCGCCTGCACCACCATCCACGCCGCCGCCTGACGCTTGCTCACCTGCCCCGATGGCAGCGGGCGCGAACGCGTGCGCGCCACGCTTGCGTCAATATCCACATCGGCCAAATCATTCCAGGTGCAGCCCGCCCCGCGCATCAAAAACGCCCCCGCCCCGCAAGACAGGGCCAGCCAAAGATCCCAGCCGCGAAATCCCCCTTCTATCGCGGCCAAACCAATGCCCCACAGGCAGGGGGCCAGCAGCAGCCACGTACCAATAGGCCGATCTGCCCGCGACAGGCGCAGATAGGGGCGCGCGGCCTTGGGGGCATATTCATCCACCCAATTGCCGCGCGGGGCATCGGCCACTTGTCCCTCTGGAAATTCGGATGGCTGGGGCATAGGGTGCTTTCATGAAAGACGCGAAGATCAGATTGTTTGTAGACGCACCTTTGGGGGCGGGGCAAGCCGTTGCTGTGGGCGAGGCGCAGGCCAATTACCTGTTTAACGTCATGCGCCTGTCCCGCGGCGCGCAGGTTTTGCTGTTCAATGGCCAGTCTGGCGAATGGCGCGCCGAAGTGGCCGAGGCAGGCAAGCGCAGCGGAATTCTGATCTGCGCCGCCCAGACCGCCCCCCAAATCATGCCCCCAGACCTGTGGCTGCTATTTGCCCCCATCAAAAAGGCGCGCACCGATTTTATCGTGGAAAAGGCGGTTGAAATGGGGGCTGCGCGCATTTGCCCCGTGCAAACCCAGCACACCAACGCCGACCGTATCCGCCCCGAAAAGCTGACCGCGCACGCGATGGAGGCGGCCGAGCAGTGCGGCGCCACATTCGTGCCCCCCGTCGATGATCTGCGCCCCTTGGATAAGGTGCTGGCCACTTGGCCCGAAGGGCGGCTTTTATTTTGGGCCGATGAGGCTATGGCAGGGCAAAACCTGCCCATCACAGGCCCCAAAGGCGCGCCCAGCGCCCTGCTGATTGGCCCCGAAGGCGGCTTTTCCGATGCCGAAAAATCGCGCTTGCGCGCCCTGCCCTATATCCGCCCCATGTCCCTTGGCCCGCGCATCCTGCGCGCCGATACCGCCGCCGTGGCCGCGCTGACACTGTGGCAGGCGCAGATGGGGGACTGGGCATGATCAGCGCGCAAACCCTTGCCCAAATCCACCGCTGGTGGGAGGTGGGTGCGGTCGCAGCCCTTGCCGCGCTGGGGGCCTATTGGGCCATATTGGGGGGCTATATCTTGCTGCCGCTTGGCGCCGCGCTCATGGCCCTGTGCATTCCCATGGGCCTGTCTGCCTATCGCCGCGGGCGCTTTGCGCAGCAGGTCGGCGCAGCAGGCATGATCGAAGTGGTCGAGGGCGAGCTGCGCTTTTTCGCCCCTGATGATGGCAGACAACCCGCTGCAATGGGCGGGTTTATGAACCTGCCCGATCTGGTGGAACTGCGGCTGGTGCATCTGGATCACCACCGCTTTTGGCGGCTAAAATCACACGACGGGCAGGCCCTGCTGATCCCCGTTGATGCGGCGGGCAATGACGCGCTGTTTGATGTTTTTGCATCCCTGCCCAACATGGACAGCGCCGCGCTGGTGAACGCACTTTCGGCCCCGTCTGCCACAGGCACCGCCACCCAAACCCTATGGCGCAGGCCCATTGCGCGCGCCGTTTTGCGGGATCACACTTGACTTTACCGCCCCGCCGCGACACCTGTTGCGCCTAACCGCATCAAGAAAGCCTCACCCATGTCTATCCCACAATCTGGCGGCGGCCCCATCGAAGATTTCGCCCAACTGGCGCAGATGATGCAAAGCGGGTGCAAGCCAAAATCAGAGTGGCGGCTGGGCACAGAACATGAAAAATTTGGCTATCTGAAAGACACGCTTGCCCCCCTGCCCTATGCAGGGGATCGTTCCATTTCCGCCCTGTTTTCAGGACTGGAACGCTTTGGCTGGGCCCCCGTGCGCGAAGGGGAAAACACCATCGGCATGACACGGGCAGGCGCGAATATTTCGCTGGAACCTGGCGGTCAGTTCGAACTGTCTGGCGCGCCGCTGGTGTCTGCGGGCGATCAAGCCGCCGAATTGAAAAACCATCTGGACGAGGTTCGCGCGATTGCAGACCCCTTGGGTATTGGCTTTATGGGCATTGGCGCAGCGCCAATTTGGCAGCACGATGATATGCCTGTCATGCCCAAGGGCCGCTACCGCCTGATGACCGATTATATGGGCCGCGTGGGAACCCATGGCACGCAGATGATGTATCGCACCTGCACCGTGCAGGTGAATTTGGATTATTCCAGCGAAGCCGACATGGTCAAAAAACTGCGCGTGGCGCTGGCCTTGTAGCCCGTGGCGACCGCGCTGTTTGCCTCCAGTCCGTTCTTTGATGGCGGGCTGAACGGGCATAAATCGTGGCGTTCGCGCATTTGGCGGGGGCTGGATAATTCGCGCACAGGGATGCTGCCCTTTGCCTTTGAGGATGGTTTTGGCTTTCAGGCATACGTTGATTGGGTGCTGGATGTGCCGATGTATTTTGTCTACCGCGACGGAAAATATATCAACGCACTTGGCCAATCTTTCCGCGACTTTCTGGCAGGCAAACTGCCCGCCCTGCCAGGTGAAAAGCCCACGCTGTCCGATTGGGCCGATCATATGACCACCGTTTTCCCCGAAGCGCGGGTTAAGAAATACATCGAAATGCGCGGGGCCGATTGTGGCAACCAAGCCCACATCAACGCGCTGCCCGCCTTTTGGGTGGGGCTGATGTATGACCAAACTGCGCTGGATGCCGCGTGGGATTTGGTCAAGGGAATTGATACCCAAACCCGCGAAGGTCTGCGCGTGGCAGCATCCGAACACGGCCTGCACGCACAGGCGGGCGATGTCAAATTAATCGATCTGGCCCGCGCCGCCGTGGGCCTATCGCACGCAGGCCTTGCCGCAAGGGGTATGGGCGAAGAGGCGTATTTGGCCCCCTTGGTGGAAAATCTTAGCCGCGAGTCCACGCAAGCCGACCGTTTGCTTGCGCTGTATCACGGCGCATGGGCGGGGGATTTGACCCGCGTTTACGCCGCGACCACCCTGTAGCGGCACTAGCCTATAGCGGCACTAGGCCCATCAGAAACACCCGCACCTTTTCTTCTGGCATCTCGCAAGGCTTCACCGCCTCGCCCGACGTTAGAAGATACAGGTTCAAACTGACAAAATCGGTGCCATCCAGCGCGCGGGCGTAAAATTTAACGCTGCGCCCGCCATTAAACGTGGTCTTTTCCAGCCTGTATCGGTGGCCTTGAAACATCCCCTCGCTGTAGCCTTCGGGGATGCGATGCAAAAAGGGGGCCAGCGCAGGGCTGCCCCCCTGAATGCCGTTCTTCATGCCTAACCCAGCGGATCCGCGCCAAAGCGGTTTTCGCCCGCCGTGCCTTTTTGCACGTAAACGTAGATCAGGAAAATCCAGCCCAGCAGCGGGATCAGCCCCAGCAATTGCAACCAGCCCGTGCGGTTGGTGTCATGCATACGGCGCGCAGAAATGGCGATGCTTGGGATGATATTCACCAGCATCCACAGCGACACCAGCGGCCCAGAACTGTAGCTGACAGCCACACCGTCGCCCGCGACCACTTCCGCAGACCCGCCCCCAAACAAGGCCGAATCAACAAAGCTTAGGATAATCGCCACAATCAGATAGGCCAGAACATACCACCAAAAACCACCACGCGATGTGCGGTCCTTAAAGTTTACATAGTTTTGAAATGCAGCTTTCAAAGCATTTACAGGTTGCATCTGTGTTCCCTCGTTCTTGTTTAGCTTGCCTTTTGGCACTGCGGCGCCATTCAACCTTTCGGCGTTTAAAATGCAAGCAATAAGTGCAGACGAGGGGATTACTTCGCGCCAAACTTGGGCTCAAGGCCCGCGCGCAGGCGGGCGATATTGGCGCGGTGTTTGATGAAAATCAAAAGGGTCAGCAGCAGCATCAGCGCCACCATGTCAAACCTGCCCAGCAAAAAGGCCACAAACACAGACATGCCAGCCGCCGCCAGCGCCGACAGCGATGAAATGCGGGTGCCCGCAAAAACCACGAGCCAAATTGCGCAAATCGACAGGCCCACAGGCCATGCCAGCGCCAGCGTCACGCCGATAAATGTGGCCACGCCCTTACCGCCGTGAAAGCGTAGCCAAACGGGGTATAAATGGCCCAAAAAGGCAGCCAGCCCCGCCACTTGCGCAGCATCTGGCCCCAAAGCCGCGCCTGCGAGTAACACCGCAACCCCGCCCTTGGCCCCATCAAGGATCAGCGTCGCCAAAGCCGCCTTTTTGCTGCCCGTGCGCAAAACATTGGTCGCCCCGATGTTGCCCGACCCAATCGCGCGCAAATCGCCCAGCCCCATCGCGCGGGCCAAAACCATGCCAAAGGGGATAGAGCCCAGCAGATAGGCCAGCAGCACGGTCAGCGCCAACAGCATCGGATCGGTGGTGATCATCGGCATGATTTATCCCTTAAAAACGGGCGCGCCCGCAACATAGGTCGCCTTGACCTTACCCTCCATACGGCACCCGTCAAAGGGGGTGTTTTTGGACTTTGACGCCAACGTCGCGCGGTCAAGGATATAGGGGGCATCAGGGTCAAAGCGCACCAAATCGGCAGGCGCGCCAACAGCCAGCCGCCCTTGCGGCAACCCTAGCCGACCCGCTGGGTTCAGCGCCAGCGCGCGCCACAGCTTGGCCATGCTGATATGCCCCGCATGATACAGCCGCAGCGCGGCAGGCAGCAGCGTTTGCAACCCAACCGCCCCCGCAGCAGCATCTTCAAACGGCAGGCGTTTGGATTCCTCATCCGCTGGCGTGTGGAAAGACCCCACCACGTCAATCAAACCATCGCTTAGGGCCTGCACCACCGCCAAACGGTCTTCCTCACTGCGCAGGGGGGGCGTAAATTTGAAGAACGTACGATAATCGCCCACGTCAATTTCGTTCAGCGTCAAATGGTGAATCGACACGCCAGCGGTCACGTCAAACCCGTTCTTCTTGGCCCGCGCCAGCGCAGGCAAGGCCCGCGCCGTGGTGATTTGATCGGCGTGGTACCGCGCCCCCGTCATCTCGACCAAGCCAATATCGCGGTCAAGGCCCATACGTTCAGCCATGTTCGACACCGCAGGAATCCCGCGCAGGGATGCAAACTTGCCCGATGTGGCCGATGCCCCACCCGACAGCCCCATTTCCTGCGGATGCCCCACCACCAGCGCCCCCATCGCGCGGGCATAGACCAGCGCGCGCGACAGCGCCTTGGTGTCATTGCTCACATGGAACACATCCGAAAACGCAATCGCCCCCGCATCCAGCAGAAAGCCAATCTCGGTCATCTCATGCCCCGCGCGCCCCTTGGTCAGCGCCGCCATATGGCGAATGCGCACCACAGATTCCGCCGCGCGACGGGTCACAAACTCCAACGCTTCGGGCGTGTCAATTGCAGGCGAAGTATCGGGCCGCACGATCATTGTCGTCACGCCACCAGCAGCAGCGGCCAGCCCAGCAGAGCGGAAGCTTTCCTTATGCCTCTCGCCCGGCTCGCCAATCTTTACGCCCCAATCCACAATGCCAGGGGCCAAACAATCCCCCCCGCAGTCGATGATTTCGGCCCCCTCAGGCGCGGGCGCGCCCATCGCCGTGATAATGCCGCCTTGAACGGTCAAACTGCCCACATCCTCCGTCCCCGCTTCGGGGTTAATCAGACGGGCATTGGTGAAATGCAGGCTCATGTCAGGCGATCCCGATGAAAACAGCAGTGAACACGGCAAGAAAGATCAGCACGGCCATAGCCACCATACCGCCCGCGCGCATTTCCGATTTGGTGGGTTTGCGGTTGGGGTCGGGGGTCATGTGCGGGCCTCAAAGCGATGTGTCACAAATAGGTAGGGTGCGTGCGCCCGCGCACCATCTAACAAAACACACTGCGCGGGCGCACTCACCCTATGCCCATTCCCCGCGCGCGCGCAGTGCATACCCGTGTAGGGACGGATGCAATACGCAAAACATACGGATGCCATACGCAAACAATACGCGGTTTTGGCGGAAAAACGCCCCCTCACACCATCACCCCGCCCGCCGCTGCCAGCGCCTTGGCCCCCCGTTCGGCCCGCAAATTGCGGGCCAGCAGGTCCATGCAGGCCATGCGCACCGCGACCCCCATTTCCACCTGTTCTTGGATCACAGAACGGTTAATGTCATCGGCCAAATCGCCGTCAATTTCGACCCCCCTGTTCATCGGGCCAGGGTGCATCACAATGGCATCGGGCTTGGCGTGGCTTAGCTT
>JAIXVS010000136.1 GCA_027482795.1 Rhodobacter sp. | reverse complement strand
TGGGTGCGTGATGAGTGAGATGTTTTTGCAACCAACGGGAATTGGGGTGGCGAAGGGGCTGGCCACGGTGCTGCTTGTGGATGGCGAGAATATCCCGCAATCGTTGGCGGGGCAGATCTTTGCCAAGACCTTGCCCATGGGCCGCCCGATGGTGCAGCGCGTTTTTGGCGATGTTGTGCGCCTGCCAAATTGGAGGGAGGCGCCGGGGTTTGAGATGATCCATACGGGCCATGCCAAGAATGGGGCCGATATGCGCATGGTGATTGACGCCTTGGATTTGGTGCACCGCGGCGGTGTGGGGCGGGTTGTGATCGCCAGCTCTGACCGCGATTTTACCCATCTGGCGCATTATCTGCGCGCAAAGGGGATTGAGGTGATTGGTATGGGCGAGGCGAAAACACACGATAGTTTTCGCAAGGCCTGTAGTCGGTTTGTGGAGTTGGGGGCGGTTGCAATGCCGCCCGCAACACAGCAGGTAGCCACAGAAAGGCCAAAGCCGCATAGGCTGACCGAGTTGGACAGGCAAATCTCGGACTTGATCAAGGGCGCAGGGGCGGATGGTGTTTTGGTGCAGGACTTGTCTGTGGCGATGACGAGGCAGCATTCCTTCAAGATCACCAGCACGGGAATGAAAACGTGGCGCAGCTATTTGAAATCAAAACCTGAGCTGTTTGTTCTGCCCGCCAAAGGGTTAGAGGCGCGGGTGCGCTTGAAATGAAAAACGCGCGCCCCGAACGGGACGCGCGCCGATGTCATGCTGCGAAAGTTACTTCAACGACGGATCAATTGCCTTGCACGCCTCGACAAGGCCCTTTACCGCATCGACCGATTTGGTGAACATCGCCTGTTCGTCATCGGACAGTTTAATATTCACAATGCGTTCGATCCCGCCTGCGCCGATGATGGTGGGAACGCCAACATACATGCCGCTCAACCCAAACTCGCCATCGCAATAGGCGGCGCAGGGTAGGATGCGCTTTTGGTCTTTGAGGAAGGCTTCGGCCATTTCAATGGCCGAAGTTGCAGGGGCGTAGAACGCGCTGCCCGTCTTCAGCAGGCCCACGATCTCCGCGCCGCCATCGCGGGTGCGCTGCACGATTGTGTCCAGCTTTTCTTGGGTTGTCCAGCCCATGGCCACCAGATCGGGCAGCGGGATGCCGCCCACGGTGGAATAGCGCACCGATGGCACCATCGTATCGCCATGCCCGCCCAGCACAAAGGCGGTGACATCGCGCATCGACACGCCAAATTCGACCGATAGGAAATGACGGAAACGGGCAGAGTCCAGCACGCCCGCCATGCCAACCACCATATGATGCGGCAAGCCCGAAAATTCGCGCAGCGCCCAGACCATCGCATCCAGCGGATTGGTGATGCAGATCACAAAGGCGTTCGGGGCATGGGCCTTGATACCCTCGCCCACAGCTTTCATCACTTTCAGGTTAATGCCCAAAAGGTCATCGCGCGACATGCCCGGTTTGCGCGGCACGCCAGCGGTGACGATGCACACATCTGCGCCTGCGATATCCTCGTAGGAATTTGCGCCCTTCATCACCGCATCGAACCCTTCGGATGGGCCAGATTGCGCGATATCCAGCGCCTTGCCTTGCGGGGTGCCTTCGGCGATGTCGAACAAGATCACATCACCAAGTTCTTTGATTGCCGCCAGATGGGCCAGAGTGCCGCCAATTTGGCCTGCGCCGATCAGCGCGATTTTGGGCCGTGCCATAGAGAATCCCCCAAGGTTAACGTGAATGTTGCGCAACTCCTAAGCGTAAATTGCGCACGCGCGCAAGGGCGGCGTTGGGCGCATTTTACGCTTTGGCTGGCGGGGGGCAGATGTTTGCGCTAACGCTTTGCAAAAGTGAAAGGGTGGCCGATGGACAGCGTGTTTTTCTGGGCGATGGCGGGATTGGCGGCGGCCTTGGTGGGGGCGGGCAAGGGCGGTTTGCCTGTGGTGGGGATGCTGGGCGTGCCCGTGCTGTCGCTGGCCATATCGCCGATTACGGCGGCGGGGCTGCTATTGCCCGTTTATGTTCTGTCGGACATCTTTGCGCTGTATGCGTACCGCGCCAGTTTCAACGCCCGCGTTTTGGTGATTTTGGCGGCGGGTGTTACGCTGGGTGTGGGGTTTGGCTGGGCCACGGCCAGCATAACGCCTGAATGGGCGGTGACCGCGCTGGTGGGGGTGATAGGTTTGGTGTTTTCATTAAACCTGCTGTTGCGCAAGCGCGAGTCGTCCGCGCGCAGCCCCGATGTGCCGCGCGGGGTGTTTTGGGGCGCACTGACGGGCTTTACCAGTTTTGTTAGCCACTCGGGCGCGCCGCCGTTTCAGGTTTATGTGCTGCCGCTGCGGCTGGAAAAGATGGTGTTTGCGGGCACAAGCACCATATTGTTTGCCTATTTGAACGCGATCAAGCTGATCCCTTATGCGGCGCTGGGCCAATTCTCGCCCGCCAATTTAAAAGTGGCGGTCATGCTGATGCCCTTGGCCGCGCTGTCAGTCTGGGGCGGGGTGCGGCTGGTACGGCTTTTGCCCGAAAAGCTGTTTTTCCAAGCGGTGGCTTGGGCGCTGCTGGCGATTTCGATCAAGCTGATTTGGGATGGCGCGCGCGGGGCAGGGGTGATTTAGACCATCTGAAACGTCACTGCCGCCAGCAGCACGTAACGCCCCGCTTTGGCCAGTGTGACCAGCAGGGCAAAGCGCCAAAAAGGCTCGCGCATCACGCCTGCGGCCACCGTGATCGGATCGCCAATAATCGGCAGCCAAGACCCCAGCAGGCTAAGATACCCCCAGCGGTGATACCACGCCGCCGCCCGTTCCAGTTGGGTGGGGCTGGCGGGAAACCAGCGCCGCTGCGCAAAGCGTGCCGCATATCGGCCAAGCCCCCAGTTGATGATTGCGCCCAGCACATTGCCAAGGCTTGCCACCACCAGCAGCAGCCAAACGGGATATGTGCCAGAAAGCAGCAGTGCCACAAGCACCGCTTCGGATTGCGCGGGGATCAGGGTGGCGGCAATCAGCGCCGCGCTGAATAGGCCAAACAGGGCCATGTTTCGCCTTTCTCGCAAGGGGCCGCCTGCATCGGGCGCGCGGCCTGCTAACCTTTGGGCTGGGCGAAAGCAACCCAAAGCGGCGCATCTTGAGTTTTGGCGGCAGATGCCTATATGGCGGCAAAGTTACAAGAGCGGGGCAGATATGCGCGGATTTGGGGGCAGTTTGGCGGCGTTTTGCCTGCTGCTGTGCGTGGCGCTGGCCCCCGTGGCGCAGGCGCTGACGCATCCGCCTGCCGCAGCGCAGGCCCACAGCAGCGCGGGTGCCCACAAAGACGCGCACAGCCCTACCGAACCCGCAGCGCAAGACCATAGCCACCTTGCAGCCCACAGCCACGGGGCCGCGCATCAGTTGGATCACGACCATATCCCTGCGCTGATTTTATCGCAGGCCAAGCAGCCCGCCCTTTGGCCGCAAGGGCAACCCAGCCTGACCTATTGCCAAAGCGATGAACAGGCCGCCGCCGAGGCGCTGCGAAGACCCCCCCGCACAGTTTAGACAGCCATTCACCGCGCGGGCGCTAGGCCGCACTGTTCTAAACATTTGTCGGAGTTTTCTATGACACAAATCCATTGGGCGCGGCCGCGCCTATGGCTGTTCATTGCCGTTTTGATACTGGGCGTGATGGCCGCGCATGGGGTCTTGGCCCATGCGGTGACCCTTGGCGACAAGGGCTATATCCAAGAAATTACGGGGCCGCAGTTTCTGCCGTTTCTGTATCTTGGCGCGAAACATATGATTACGGGCTACGATCATATTCTGTTTCTGTTTGGGGTGATTTTCTTTTTGTATGGCATGAAAGAAATCGGCCTTTATGTAACGCTGTTTGCTATTGGCCATTCGACCACGATGATTATTGGCGTTTGGTTTAATATTGGCATCAACGCCTATATCATTGATGCGATTATCGGATTTTCCGTGGTCTATAAGGCGCTGGACAATTTAGGCGCATTCCAGAAATGGTTTGGCGTGCAGCCCGATACCCGCGTTGCCACGCTGATCTTTGGCCTGCTGCACGGTTTTGGGCTGGCGTCCAAAATCATCGAATACAACATCTCGCCCGATGGGCTGCTGACCAATCTGATTGCCTTTAATCTGGGCGTGGAAATTGGGCAACTCACGGCGCTGGCGTTGATTTTGGTGGCCATGCGCCATTGGCGGGCCAGCCCCGCCTTTGCGCGGCAAGCCTACCGCGCGAATGTCATCATGATGGGACTTGGCTTTTACCTGATGGGCTTGCAGCTTATCGGGCTGGCCTTAGCATAAGGGAATTATACCATGCAAAATACATCGAATAACGGGCAATTGCGCCAAGTTCCCAGCACTTCGGGCGGGCTGATCCGCTCGACCTTGGTATCAGGTGCGGCGGCGCTGGCGGTGCTAACGATTGTCTATCTGCCCGCCGAATATGGCCGCGATCCCACAGGCTTTGGTGCGGTGCTGGGGCTGACGGAAATGGGCCAGATCAAGCAGCAGCTATATGCCGAAGATGCGGCAGATGCGGCCGCGCCGCAAATTGCCATTGATCCTGCCATCATCGCGCGGCTGGACGCGATTGAGGCGCAACTGGCACTGATGAACGCGGTCATCGGCGCGCCGCCAAGCGCCGTGCAGGCCGAAACGCCGCCCGTGCAAGCGGCCCCAGCCGCGCCAACCGAAGCAGCCCCAGAAGCAGCACCCGCCGCGACCGATACTGCCGCACTAGCGGCTGCGCCGTGGCGCGACGAGGTCAGCTATATCTTGGCCCCTGGTGAGGGGATCGAGGTGAAGCTGGCCATGACCGAAGGCCAAACAGCCCAGTTCGAATGGACAGCGAATGGCGCGGTGGTGAACTTTGACACCCACGGCGATGGCAGCGGCCAAAAGATCAGCTATGAAAAAGGGCGCGGTGTTGGCGAACAGTCGGGCGAATTGACAGCCGCCTTTACGGGTAACCACGGCTGGTTCTGGCGTAACCGCACCGATGCGCCTGTCACCATCACCCTGCGCACCAAGGGCGAATACAGCGCGCTAAAGCAATAACGCGCGGTCAGGGGAAAATGCAAAAAAGGGGGGCGCATGTTGCGCCCCCCTTTCGGCTTAATAGGTGGTGTCTGCCTGCGTGATTGTCGCCAGCGTTAGGCCAAACACAGTTGTGTTGACGCGGGCAAAATACAGCCCCGACCCATCGCCCAAATTGCTGGCATCGGCCAAGGCGCTGGCATAATCGGGGTAGGCATCGGTTAGATTCAGCTTGTCGGTGCCTTGAACAAAATCGCTGATCGTGCTGGTTGTTGTTAAGGCCACTGCGGAATTGGCAGGTGCAAGTGCCACTCCAGCCTCGTCTTCCAGAACAAAGGCATCACTGCCCGCGCCGCCTTCCAGCCGATCGATCCCAGTCCCGCCAGATAGCGTATCATTCCCCGCAAAGCCGATCAGCGTGTCATCGCCTGCATCGCCAAACACTTGGTCATTGCCCGAATCGCCCTGCACCAAATCCAGACCTGCGCCACCAAATAGCGTGTCATTGCCAGATGTGCCGCTAAGGGTATCGTTGCCCAGCCCGCCATAAACCAGCGAAGGGTCGGCGGTTGTATCAAATCCAGGTGCATCGTCTAGCACGTCATCGCCCGCGCCGCCGTATAGGGTATCAAGGCCCGTACCATCAAACAGGGCATCGTTACCGTCGCCGCCGTCTAAGATGTCATTGCCCGTGCCGCCTTGGATAGTGTCATCGCCGATACCTGCTGCCAAACTGTCAGCCCCTACGCCGCCGTCAAGGCTGTCATTGCCTGCATCATCCGAAAGGGTGTCATTATCATCGCCACCAAAGATTGTGTCGGCGTCAAAACCGCCGTTCAATGTGTCATTGCCAGCGCCGCCATACACCAGATCGCGGCCCAGCTCGCCCAGCAAGATGTCATTTTCGCCGCCGCCATAGATCGTGTCATTGCCTGCGCCAGCGAAAGTTACATCTGTGCCCGCGCCCCCATCGATAAGATCGTTGTCATCGCCTGCGGTTATGCCATCGTTTCCATCACCGCCAAACAGCGCCTTAGCACCCGTGATGCCGACGATGATTTCGTCATTGCCAGCATCGCCGTAGATCGTGTCTTGGCCATCATTGCCGTCAAGCGCGTCATCGCCCAGCCCGCCGTAAAGCAGATCGTTGCCCAGCCCGCCTGTCAGGCTGTCCAGACCGTCGCCGCCGTCTAGCGTATCGGCATCATCGCCGCCAAGCAGCGTATCATTGCCTGCGCCGCCCGTGATGCTGTCATCGCCCGCGCCGCCCGAAAGGCTGTCATTGCCCGCGCTGCCAAACAGGCGGTCTGCGCCACCTTCGGCCAGCAGTGTGTCGTCACCATCGCCGCCGTCCAGTGTATCGGCGCCAAGGCCCGCCGACAGGCTGTCATTGCCCGCGCCGCCATCTAGCACATCAGCCCCGTCTGTGGTGGTCAGCGTGTCGTTGTCGTCGCCGCCTTGCAGGGTATCATTGCCGCCGCCGCCGATCAGGGTGTCATTGCCCGCCTCGCCCAGCAGCAGATCATTGCCTGCCTCGCCGTCCAAGCTGTCGGTGCCATCGCCGCCTGCCAAGGTGTCGTTCCCTGCGCCGCCGAACACCGTGTCAATACCTGCGCCGCCGTCGGTGCTGTCATCGCCCGCCCCGCCCGACAGGCTGTCATCGCCCAGATCGCCCAGCAGCGTGTCATTGCCCGCGCCGCCGAAGATTTGGTCAAAGTCTGCGCCACCATTCAGACTGTCATCACCCAAATCGCCGTTTAGGTCATCTACGCCATCGCCGCCCAGCAGCGTGTCACTGTCATCGCCGCCCGTCAGC
>JAIXVS010000220.1 GCA_027482795.1 Rhodobacter sp. | reverse complement strand
TGGATATCATACTGCTGATCCCTCGCCGCCCCACTCGTAAGGCAACACTTTTTTAAGGGCCTAGTTGTACAGATGGGGTGTGAAGGCACGGAACTTGCTGTGCCTGGTGCTATTTCAGGGGTTTTGACGATGCAGCTCGCAGGGAAAAGTCACACGATTGCCGACAAGTTCTCGTTTGATGAAGATACGGCGCTGAAAGTGTTTTTGCGCGAAAACAGCGATTATTCAGTTGAAATATGCGCCCAGAACTTGCGCAAGGTCGACAGCCTGCTGTTGCAGTATTTGATCGCCGCATCCCGAAAATGGCGCGGCAAAGGGTTAAACCTTTTCTTAACCAACCTATCGCCCGAGGTTGGTAATACATTGAATTTACTGGGCATCCGCGATGAAATTCTCAGCTGGAAGGTGGCAGCATGACCATTAAAGTTCTGGCAATCGACGACTCTCGCACCATTCGCAGCCTTGTCCGCAAGGTGATGGAAGATGCAGGCTTTCACTGTGTCTGCGCCGAAGATGGTGTGGAAGGGGTCAATCGGTTTGCCGAAGAAAGCCCAGATATCGTGATCACCGATATCAACATGCCAAACATGGACGGATTTGGTGTGATCAACACGATCCGAGGCGGCACCACCAACAGGATGGTTCCAATTTTGGTGCTAACCACAGAAAGCGCCGATCATCTAAAGGCCAAGGCGCGCGAAGCTGGCGCTACGGGCTGGATCGTAAAGCCATTTGACGATGAAACCATCGTGTCGCTGGTGCGCCGCGTGACAGGCGCAAGGGGCTAACATGTCAACACTGAACTCCATCCGCGACACATTCTTTGAAGAATGCGAGGATCTGATGGCTGACTTGGCCGATGGTTTGGCCAAAATGCAGTCTGGCAGCGCAGATCCTGAAACGGTGAACGCGGTCTTTCGCGCGGTTCATTCCGTAAAGGGTGGAGCAGGCGCATTCAATCTGTCGGAACTCGTCGCCTTTTCCCATCAGTTTGAAACGGTTCTGGACGAACTTCGTGCAGATCGGCTGAAATTGCAGCCCGAACTGATGTTTACCCTGCTGCGTTCGGCAGACCATCTTGCCGTGCTTATTGAAGCCGCGCGCGATGGGGTCGAGGTGGATACGGCTGTCACGCAAAACTCTGCCGCAGCGCTGCGCGTGTGGCTAAAACCCAGCGGTGACACTGCCGAGGCTCCTGCTGGCGCGACAGAAAGCTTTAGTTTCGCACCCGTCATTTTGGATTTCGGCGCATTTGAACCACAAGAGGATGCGCCCAGCGAGCCTACGCTGAACCATTACGACATCATGTTCCAGCCATCGGCGACGCTGTTTTCAAATGGCCATGAACCCGCGCTTTTGTTCGATGAACTTGCGCGATTGGGCGCATTTTCTAGCGTGATCAATCTGGACGACCTTCCCAATTGGGAAGAATTTGATACAACCGTTCCCTTCATTAAGTGGAATTTGAAACTGGCCAGCACCGTCGATATCGACCAAGTGCGCGCCGTTTTCGAATTTGTAGATGGGCTATGCAAACTGGACATCTCGGTTTCGCAGGGGCCCGTCGATGTTGGTGCCGTTCAGGTTGAAGCGTCCCCGCCGCCCGCGCCCATCGCGCCGCCCATGCGCGAAACCGCCGCCGAGCCGATCGCGCCCGCATCGCAAATGCCAAGCACGGCGGCAAAGGCTGCTTCGGCTAGCACCCAAGTCCTAGATCAGCATGGGCCGAAACCCACGCTTCGAGTAGAACTGGATCGGGTGGATCGCCTGATCAACGCCGTGGGCGAGCTGATCATCAACCAAGCGATGATTGCGCAGCGCGTAAACGAGATGCCCGTGACCACCGATACGGAAGTTGTGACCTACGTCGAAGACTACCGTCTTTTGGCCCGCGATATTCAAGAAGCGGTGATGGCGATTCGCGCCCAGCCCGTTAAGCCTTTGTTCCAACGTATGTCGCGCATCGTGCGCGAGGCTGCCGATGCAACGGGCAAATCGGCCCAATTGCTGGCCTTTGGCGAAGAAATCGAAGTCGACAAAACCGTCATTGAACGGCTGGCCGATCCGCTAACCCATATGATTCGCAATGCCGTCGATCATGGTTTGGAAAGCCCAGAAGACCGCATAAAGGCTGGGAAAGAGGCTGGCGGCACAATTCGGCTGTCGGCTGCCCATCGCTCGGGCCGCGTCATCATTTCGATCAAAGATGACGGTGCAGGGCTTAACCGACCCAAAATTCTAAAAATCGCCAAGGAAAAAGGCCTTATTCCGCAGGACGCTGATCTGGCCGAAGCCGACATCGACAGTTTGCTGTTTCAACCCGGCTTTTCAACGGCGCAAAAAGTGTCAAATCTTTCGGGCCGCGGGGTTGGATTGGATGTTGTGCGCACGGCGGTCATGGCGTTGGGCGGGCGCGTTGCGATCAGCTCAGTACCTGGGCAAGGGACGGAATTTACCATCTCGCTGCCGCTGACCCTTGCGGTGATGGATGGAATGGTGGTTTCTGTGCGCGGTCAAACCATGATTGCGCCAATATCGTCGATCGTGGAAACCATTCGACCTGCAACATCCGAAGTTCACAGTGTTGGGCCAAGTTCAAAATACCTGTCCATTCGAGGCGAGTTTATTCCAATCATCGATGTGGCCTCTAGCCTTGGCATTGCGCCAAACACATCGCCAACAGAGCCGCCTTTGCTGCTGTTGGTCGAAAGCGAAAATCAAAGCCAATGCGCCCTGATTGTCGACGAAGTGCATGATCAACGGCAAGTGGTGATCAAAGGCCTAGAACACAACTACAGATCCGTTCAAGGCGTTTCCGCCGCCACGGTTTTGGGCAACGGCCAAATCGCCCTGATCCTTGATCTAGATGCCATCGCCTTTCAGCGCAGCACCCCAGAAGTGCCAGTAGAGGCCAGCCTGCTTACCCACGGAGCATAAAATGACCGCAGTGAACGACAAAGCCACACCGCAAATTACTGAATTCGTCGCCTTTTTTTCGGGTGGGCAAAGCTTCAGCATCGAAATTTCGCAAGTGCGCGAAATTCGCCGTTGGGGGCCATTCACCTCTGTTCCGCATTCGCCCACGGGGGTGCTGGGTGTGATGAACCTGCGCGGCTCAGTGATCCCGATCTACGATTTGGCCGCGCGACTTGGTCTTGCCCCCACCCCTGAAAACCCGCGCAATGTGATTGTCGTGGTGATGCATGGCGATCAAACCTTAGGTCTGTTGGTCGAATCGGTATCGGAAATCATGTCGGTTTCAAATGACTCAATCCAAATCACCCCAGAAATGCGGGCTGATTCTGGCCAATCACCTATTGCAGGTTTGATCAATACCAATGGGGGCCTGACCCAAATTGTAGATCTGTCTTCGATCATTCGCGCGCGGGGCATTGCGGCAGCATGACGCCTGTTTCCGCGCAAACAGATCACCTTGCGCCGCAATTGCCGCAAATGGAGGCAAGCGAATTTGCATCCATCGCAGATTATGCCAAAATCACTTTTGGCTTGCACCTGCCGCTGGCAAAAAAGGAAATGGTTTTTGCTCGTCTTATCAGACGGTTGCGCCGCCTTGGCCTGCAAGACTTTTCCACCTATCTTGCCTATATCAAGCACAAAGATAATGCGGAAGAACGCAGCGAGTTTCTGTCCGCCCTAACCACAAATGTGACCCAGTTTTTCCGCGAAAATCACCACTTTGACTTTTTGCGCGATAAATTGTTGCCAGATTTCATTGCAAAAGCCCGCGCTGGGCACAGAATTCGGATTTGGTCGGCGGGATGCTCTGCTGGGCAAGAGCCTTATTCACTGGCCATGTTGATCCTAGACAGTTGTCCAGATGCGGCGGCTTTGGATATAAAAATCCTCGCCTCCGACATCGATCCGCGCATTTTGGATATAGCGCGGACTGGCGAATACCCAGCAGAGCAGCGCGCGGCCATTCCCGCCGCATTGCATCGGTTCCTCAGGCCCGCATCATCGCCTGAAATGTTCGCAATCGACGCGGGGCCGCGCAACCTGATCTCTTTTGCAGAGTTAAATTTGATCGAAGATTGGCCCATGCGCCAAGGCTTTGATGTGATTTTCTGCCGCAACGTAGCCATCTACTTTGACGCCCCCACGCAAGCCCGCCTTTGGCATCGATTTTCCCAGCAAACTACATCTGGCGGCCATCTGTTTATCGGTCATTCCGAGCGGCTTTCTGGGCCTGCACAGGCCCAGATGCGCAGCGTGGGAATCACCGTTTATGTCAAAAACCCATCGCCCTGAAAGTATAAGTGAGCCCGCATTATGAGCCTAAAAGAAAACCTGCGTATCATGATTGTGGACGATATGTCCGTCAGCCGCGCGCTGATTGCCCAATCGCTTGATGAAATTGGCATCAAACACTACGCAACAGAAAATGATGCCAAAGTGGCTTTGGGAAAACTGGCGGCAAACCCCGTGCATCTGGTTATTTCCGACATGAACATGCCAGGGATGAGCGGTCTGCAACTTTTGCGCGCGCTGCGCAGTGCCAAAACCACGCAGCGCATCGGATTTATTTTGATAACTGGCACGCCCAGCCCCGATATTGTGAAAGAAGGCCAGCAATTGGGCCTGAACAATCTTATCCGCAAACCCTTTACTTCGGCCACCGTCAAGGCGGCGATCGAAAGCGTTGTGGGGAAGCTTTAAGATGAAGACACATCCCGAAAAAATGCCGCTTGACCAATTGCTTAAGGGTATAGATGCAGAGGTGGTTCGCTGCATGGATTTGCTGATGCGGATCGAAGAGGAAGTTTTGCCATTGGTCTCGCACCCCATTGCGCCGACCTTGCGCGCTGCTTTGCAAGACATTGACCTGCTTTCGCAGTGCCTCGATGATATTTCCCGCACTCTTAAAGGCACTGCCGACGTTAAGGGCGCAGATTTCACGGTGGATGTTGGCACGATTTTGGCCAAGATTCGGTTGCAGGACATGCGCCTGCGTTTGGAAGGGGGCAGCTACGATGCCCGCAAATTGACCAACCGCGAAGACATGTTTGACACTGCACCCAAGCCAAGCGCGCCTGAAATCCATTTGTTTTGACACCACGGCGCCTTTCGGCGCAACGCGCAGCTTGCCAAAAACCCATATTCTGCGCTCGTTTGCGCACAGCGTTGTTGCGCGATCCCGCAGGACAGCGCAAAAATTGATGATCCACAAGCCAAACAAAAGCCAATCCAAACGCCGCAAATAAACCGCGATAGCGGCTTTATCGGCGCGCCCCACTGGCCAAGTCAGCGGGGGAAGATCGCGAATTGACCCAAATTACAGGCAAAACACCGCACATATATAATTGCAACTTGGCCCTTTTTCGGGGGCAAGTCACCCCGTTTCACGCCATCCACCTGCCCTAGGCGTGCCGCAAATCTGCGCCCGCCCTACTTGCAGGCCGCTCTGCGCCATGTCTAAGATGGCCGCTCAAAAGCATTCCATTTTTCATAATTCGAGCGGCCATGCCCCAGCAATCTCCCCAAAGCACAAGTTACGATGTGGTCATTATTGGCGGCGCAATTATGGGCTCGTCCGCCGCATGGTTTTTATCCGACAGCGCCGATTTTTCGGGCCGTATTTTGGTGATCGAGCGCGATCCAACCTATCAAACCGCAGGCACGGCGCTGACCAATTCGTGCATTCGCCAGCAGTTTTCAACCCATTTGAATGTGCAAATCTCGCAGTTTGGGGCCGAGTTTTTTCAGAATCTGCCCCGCTATATGGGCAACGATGCCCGTGTGCCGCAGATGCGCATTCAAAACTACGGCTATATGTATCTGGCCAACACGCCCGAATTTGCCGAAGTGCTGCGCGCCTCGCACCGCGTACAGCAGGCGGCGGGGGCGGCCACGCGGCTGATGACAGCGGCGGACATTGCCGCAGAATACCCGTTTTTTGCCACTGACGATCTGACCCTTGGCAGCATTAACACGGTGGATGAAGGCTATTTCGACGGCAACACCATGTTCGATTGGCTGCGCCGATCCGCGCGCGAACGGGGGGTGGAGTATATCGAAAACGAAGTGGTGGGCATAAACACATCGCCAGATGGCCGCCGCGTGGTTTCTGTCACACTTTCCACGGGCGAAGAGGTATCCTGCGGCGATGTTATCAACGCCAGCGGCACGCGCGGCGCGAAGGTCGCCGCCTTGGCGGGGATCAGCATCCCGATCGAGCCGCGCAAACGCTATACTTGGGTGTTCACCGCCGAACGCCCCCTGCCCCGCGATTTGCCCCTAACAATTGATCCGTCGGGCGTGCACGTGCGGCAAGACACCAAAACCAGCTATATGGCGGGGGCACATTCGCACATCGACCCAGCCGTAGATTTTGACGATTTTTCAATGGATTTGTCGATGTGGCAAGACCATGTCTGGCCGATTCTGGCCACCCGCATTCCCGCCTTTGAATCGATCAAAGTCATGCGCGAATGGGCGGGCCATTACGATATGAATACGCTAGATGCCAACGCCATCATCGGCCCGCATGACGAGGTGGAAAACTTTTTGTTTATGAATGGATTTTCTGGCCACGGCTTGCAACAATCCCCCGCTATGGGCCGCGCCATTGCCGAATGGATCACGCTGGGCACATACCGCAGCCTTGACATGCGGCCACTCGGCTATGCCCGCATTGCCCGCAACGAACCGTTCGAGGAATTGGCGATCATTTAGTCGCAGCTTTTGCTGCGAACAGAGTTTCCGAGGGGAAGCCATATCGTAACCCCGTGTTAAGTTTAACGGGATTAGGGTCGCGCTATGACGATCTCTGATTCCAAACTTGGCCAAGAACTGGCCGTCCAACAACGGCGCATGTCGGCGTTGCGGGCCACCTTTTTGGTGGCCTCGCATCACGGCGTGACCCTGCGGCCAGATGAATTGCCCAGTTTGGTTGATGGCGATATGGCGCAGTCGGTGGCAGAGGCCTTTGCCAAGGCGCGATTTGACGCCAAGTTGCTGGAAAATTGCACTTGGGATACCGCCGCAGGGCTGGGCACGGCCTATCCCGCGCTTTTGCCCATGAAAGATGGGCGCTGGGTGATCCTTGTCTTGGTGGTGGTCAAAGAAACGGGGCCAATGGCCGCAATCCTTGACCCAGTGGACGAGGCGTCGGGCATTCAAATGATCCCGCGCGATCAGATTTTGGCGGATTGGAAGGGCCAGATCATGCTGGCGCGGCCCATGGCACTGGCAGCCGCGCCCGCGCAACCCTTTGGCCTGTCGTGGTTTTTACCCGCACTGGCAACGCAAAAGTGGCTTTTGGCTGGGGTAGTGGCGGCGGGGCTGACGGGCAATTTGATTGCCTTTTCGCTGCCCTTGATGTTTCAGGCCATTGTTGACCGTGTGATCGCGCATCAGGCGTGGAATACGCTGGCCACCATCGTGTCGATTTTTGTGATATTGGCGGTGTTTGACGCAGGTTTTTCCTATGCCCGCCAGCGCCTGATGATGATTGCGGGCGGCAAGGTGGATGCCATGGTGGGCGGGCGCAGCTTTGCGCATTTGCTGACCCTGCCTTTGGTTGCCTTTGAAACGGTGCCCGCAGGCGTGATGGCGCGGCACATTCAGCAAACCGAAAAAATTCGCGCGTTCCTCACAGGGCGGTTGTTTCAAACAGGGCTAGATGCCGCGTTTTTGCCGCTGCTTTTGCTGATTTTGGCCGTTCTTAGCCCCAGTTTGACCTTGGTCGTTTTGGGCTTTGCATTGGCGATTGCGGCCTGCATCGGCCTTCTTTTGCCGTTTTTCCGCACCCGCCTGAACGCCCTGTATCAGGCTGAGGGCGAACGGCAGGCCCATTTGGTGGAAACCCTGCACAACATGCGCGCGGTCAAATCTTTGGTTTTGGAAACGGCGCGCGGGCGGGTGTTTAACGATAGCCTTGCGCAATCTTTGCAGCGGCAATGGGATGTGGGGTCGATGGGCGCTTTTGCCAGCGCGGCGACCGGCCTTTTGGAAAAGCTGATGCAAATCAGTGTGGTCGGTCTTGGTGCAGCTTTGGTGCTGCAAGGCAATATGTCCGTCGGGGCCTTGGTTGCATTTCTCATGCTGTCGGGAAAAGTATCTGGCCCCTTGGTGCAAATTGTGGGCCTGATGAATGAGTATCAAGAGGCCGCGCTATCGGTGCGCATGTTGGCGGGCGTGCTGGATCGCCCGCCCGAACGCGGTATGCACAACCGCCCCGCGCGCCACCCTATCACGGGGCGCATCACCTTTGACCGCGTTGGCTTTACCTACCCCAATGCCGTATCCCCTGCCCTAGATCAGCTGTCATTCGAGGTGGGCGCAGGGCAAGTTGTGGGCGTAGTAGGGCGGTCAGGGTCGGGCAAAACCACGCTGACACGGC
>JAIXVS010000089.1 GCA_027482795.1 Rhodobacter sp. | reverse complement strand
CCTGCGAGACAGGGCTTGATCGCTTTATCCGCTGGAACAAAGACGCCGATTGGATCGGGCGCGCAGCGGCCACAGCCGAAAAGGCCGCAGGGCCAAAGCGCAAACTCGTGTCCTTTATCGTCGATGCCAAAGATGCCGATGTCGTCGCGTGGGAGCCGATTTGGCTAGACGGCGAGGTGGTTGGGTTCTGCACATCGGGCGGCTATTCGCACCATACCAAACAGTCGGTTGCGATGGGGTTCCTGCCTGCGGGCAAAGTCAAGGACGGGCTTGCGGTGGAAATCGAAATTCTTGGCGAACGCCGCCCCGCCCGCGTGCATCTTGCCCCGCTGTGGGATGGCGACGGCGCAAAAATGCGCGGCTAGCCAGAAAGATCGAATAATAGAGGGGGCGCTTTGCCCCCTTCTTCATCTGTTTCGGGCACAAAACCGGTCTTCAGGGCTAGTATCACTTGTAAACGAACGGCTTGACGCGGGCGATCAGCCCAAAGCATAGTCGCGCCGAAATTCAATTCACCCTTGCAAAGAGATCGCCATGTCAAACATCGAAGTTACCCACACCTCGTGGTTCACCCGCCTGAAAAACGCCCTCACGGGCATCGTAGTGGGTGTTATTCTGATTATCGCCACGTCGATCTTGCTGTTTTGGAATGAAACCCGCGCGGTGAAAACCTACCAATCCTTGGTCGAGGGGAAGGCCGCAGTCGTGGCCGCCAATGCCGATACGCTGGACGGCAGCCTTGAGGGCAAGTTGATTTACCTGCAAGGTGCCGTCACCCCCAATTCCGATGTTGAAGATACCACTTCGGGCGTTTGGGCCGAAGGCGCGATTGCGCTGACGCGCACTGTTGAAATGTATCAATGGATCGAATCGCAAGAATCGAAAACCGAAAAGAAATTGGGCGGCGGCGAGGAAACGGTAACCACCTACAGCTATGCAAAAGGCTGGAGCATGACGCCGCAAAACTCATCCGAATTCTACACCCCAGAAGGCCACGAAAACCCCGCTTTCCCGCTGGATTCGGCGCAGTTTAACGTAACCGATGCCAATTTAGGGGCCTATGTGGTGGCGGGCGATGTCTTGGCCCCTTTGGGCACATCGCAGGTGATGGAATTTTCCGATGAGGACGCCCCCGCCATTGGCGAGGCGCTGGGCCTAACCGCCCCAACAACCCAAATCGCAGGCGCGCTGTATGCGGGCAACAACCCAAATTCCCCAGAAGTGGGCGATGTTAAGGTAATCTACGAACGCATTGATCTGGCCGAAGCCAGCTTTGTCGCCAAGCAGGTCGGCAATGGGCTAGAGGAATACGCAACTTCGAACGGCTATACGGTATTTTTGTCGGCAGCGGGGCTGGTGTCTTCGGATCAAATGTTTGCCGATGCGCAGGATGCCAACGTCTTCCTGACGTGGATTTTGCGCGCGGCGGGGCTGATTTTCATGTTCGCAGGCTTTGCCGCCAGCCTGAAAGTGCTGTCGGTGATCGGCGATGTGATCCCCTTTGTTGGCACCATCATCGGCTTTGGCACGGGGCTGTTTTCCTTCATCGCCACGCTATGCCTTGGCTCGCTGATGATCGCACTGGGCTGGTTCGCAGCCCGGCCCTTGCTGTCGATTGGCATTCTGCTGAGCGCAGCGCTGATCGTGGCGGGCGTCACCTATATGAAGAAAAAGCAGGCGGCGGCGGTGGTTTAAAGAACAGGGGCGCAGCCGCAGATCTGCGTCCCATCACACCGAAATTGTTGCCACAAAAGCAACCCCGAAAAACCAAAACGGCCCCTGCGCATCGCAGAGGCCGTTTTGCGTTCAAATTAGGTGGTACCCGAGGTCGGACTCGAACCGACACGCCTCGCGGCGGAGGATTTTGAATCCTCTGCGTCTACCATTCCACCACTCGGGCACGTTTCGCTCGTTTAGCCGTGCACGCGCGCGGCGTCAACACCCCGCGGGGGCCAAGTTCACAGTTTGCGCGCAGAAAATGTATCGCTGCGATCACGGCTTTCGGCCATTCGCCCGCGCTCAAACCAGGCCATGCGCTGTGCCGATGTTTCGTGCGTAAAGCTGCGCGGCATGGGCCCGCGCCACTGCGTCTTTGCCCGCGCCATTGCATCTGCCACACCCCACCACTTGGCGCCACATTACCGCAAGCAAGCCGTGTTGCAATCAGGCATTGACCCCGCCTGCGCCGCGCCGCATCAAGGCCGTAAAGGAGCGCGCCGATGTTTCGCAAACTGTATAATTGGACTTTGGCGCAAGCCGCATCGCGCCACGCAGATAAGGCGCTGGCGGCATCATCCTTTGCCGAAAGCAGCTTTTTCCCGATTCCTGCCGATGTGTTGTTCATTCCCATGTGCTTGGCGCGGCCCAATGCGGCGTACCGATTTGCGGCCATTGCCACGGTGACATCGGTTTTGGGCGGAATTTTTGGCTGGTGGATTGGGCATTTTGCCTTTGAAACTTTGGCGGCCCCGCTGTTGGAATTGTACGGGAAAATGGCGGCGTTCGAGACGTTGAAATCGAACACAGGCGATGGGGCGATTTTGCTGATGCTGGTCACATCGGGGGCCAGCCATATCCCGCCGATGAAAGTGGTCACGATATTGTCAGGCGTGATCTCTTTCGATCTGCGCTGGTTCATCGTATCAGCGTTTATTGCGCGGGGTGGGCGGTTTTATCTGCTGGCCTATCTGCTGCGCCGCTATGGCACCAAGGTGGTCGATTTGATCGAGCGCCGCCTGCCTTGGGTGGCGGCTGCCTTTATCGGCGCAGGTGCGGCGCTTTGGTGGGTTTTGCATTATGGATAACGGGCTTATGACACGCAGTTCATACATTATTCTGGCCGCTGGCGGGTCTGCCGCGCTGCTGACAGGTGCCTTTGGGTTTGAATACATTGGCGGCTTGCTGCCCTGCACGCTGTGCCTGTGGCAGCGCTGGCCCCACGCGGCGGCCAT
>JAIXVS010000210.1 GCA_027482795.1 Rhodobacter sp. | reverse complement strand
CTTGGTGGACACTAAGGTGCAAAGTCACCAAGCGGCAGAGCAGTCAGACCGGACGGTTACTGAGCTGGAGACCTTGCTTGAAGATGAGGACACAAAACCGCAAGCGACAGATATCCTGCGCAGTTTGATCCAGCGGATAGAGATTTCTGCGGGGATTGCACGCGGCCAAGCAGATGTGCGCATCTTTGGCGCCTTGGCATCGATCTTGGATTTCGCAGTGGAGAGTACACATGCAAAATCCACCGCGAACGGTGGCTTTGGTAGGGTCTTAATGGTTGCGGGGGCAGGATTTGAACCTGCGGCCTTCAGGTTATGAGTGAGGTGTATACACTATCCCATCGTGCCTCATAAAGGCTCATCCAGCCCAAGTAACTCAATATTAGTTGATTTATTGACGAAGGTGTTGCCTGGTGTTGCACCATGAGCTACCCTCTAGCAACAACTTAAACGCAGCAATAACGCGGCAATAAAATGCTTCTAACCGATCGTACAATTCGAGATGCAAAGCCTCGAACTACCACGTATCGCCTAAGGGACGACAACGTTGTCTGCCGCGGATTTGGCGTGGTAGTCGCCCCATCAGGAGCTAGAACCTTCTTCCTGTCCTACACCTCGCCAGAAGACGGCAAGCGCAAACAGGTCGCACTGGGGCGCTTTCCAAATATGTCATTGCGAGAAGCTAGGCTTAAAGCGACCGAGGTCCGCGAACAGGTGGACCAAGGCAAAGACCCCGCCTTCGAACGACGCGCAGACATCGAAGCGCGGATGGCAAAACGTGAGCTTGGCACCTTTGGGGACCTGCTTGATCTTTACGCTTCCGATCTAGAGACGGACGGCAAGCGTACCGCGAAAGAGGTTAGGCGGATCACAGCCAAGGATATACCTTCCGCATTACTGTCTCGACCCGCCCATTTGCTTACACGCGACGACATCTTAGACATTCTCACACCGATTGCGCAGCGTGGCGCCCTCGTCCACTCGGACAACGTTCGCGCCTACCTGCGGGCGGCCTTCGAGTTGGGTCTGCATGCGCAGTCCATGACCCGCTGGCGTGGGCGCACCAAAGATTTCCAGATCACCTACAACCCGGTCGCTACAGTGAGGAAATCGGTCAGCCGAAAGCCACGGGGCCAGCGCAATCTATCACCCGATGAGATCAGGTCATTGTGGCAGACCAACCAGCTGACCCGCCCAATGCACCTCGCACTGCTGTTCATCTTGGCAACCGGGCAGCGGGTGGAGGAGGTGCTGGAGGCCAGCTGGTCCGAGTTTGACCTGACCCAGAAGCTGTGGACCATCCCGGGAGAGCGACGCAAGAACCGGAACAAGACATCTGAGCCGCATCTGGTGCCGCTGACCTACCTGCACATCGCCCTTCTAAAAGCCATCAAGGCCGAGACGGGGCATGACGCGTATCTGTTCCCGTCGCGCACGGGCGAAGGACCACGGCGCTACGACAGTCTGAACCATGCGGTCCGGCGCTTCATTGAAGCCAGCGGCATGGTAACCTTCTCGCCCCGCGACTTGCGGCGGACCTACAAATCCGTCGCAGGGTCGTTTGGCCTATCGCTCGAAATCCGCAACCGACTTCAAGGCCATGGCATGACGGATGTCGGGTCGGTTCACTATGACCGTTACGACTATCTGGTCGAAAAACGTGCGGCGATGATGGTCTGGACGAGGTCACTTCGGCGGTTGTTGAAGGGGAAGAAGCCATGACAAGCGACAGGCGTGGGCTGGCAGCTGGTGTTTCTTCAGAGGCTGCCACGCTCGAGGTGGAAATTTTGGCTGCAGTAGCCCGTGCAAACCAAATTAACGCTGGTGAGGACTACCCAGTTCATAAGCGCCGCATAATTGGGGCCATCCTTCGCGCAATCGCTGAAAGCGCGCTCTTCCAAAATCACCTGTCACAGAGCCGTGAGGCTTTCGGTGATGCGGTTAAGGAGGCATCGGTTGCGATTAGCTGGTACTTGGACGATCTGGACATGCCTTTTGCGCGCCTCGAGGAGGACATCCTGCGCCGCCTGCGAGAGGTCCCAGCCGCCAGCGACCTAAAGACGCGCTATCCCGATGACCGCGACGCTGAATGCGTCCGTCGGCGTGGGTTAATCGCAGAGCTGGTGAGTGCCGCGCATAGCCACATCTACGACCGGCCACACTCGGACGAAATCGAGATCGACCCCGCTGACATTGACCAGCAGAACCGTACTGACCTGTCAGCCGCCCTCAACGATTTCTACATTGACCTCGGCCGCTTGGATGGGGGTCAAGACGCCAAGTACTGTCTCGCAAAAGCAGAAACGCGGCCAGATAAGTATGCCAAACCGGCAACCAAACGCGACGCCCTGATTTGGGCCATGGTCGCGATTGATACCGGACAAGGCCACCCGATCTACAACACACAAGGCAAGCGTTGCGCACTATTTTCTGAATATGTGGACTGCACATCATCTTCGCTCCTGAAGTATCTGCAGGCGCTCAGAAAAGGCGTGCGACATGATGACAGAAAGAGGTTCTCTCCTGCGGAGCATCAGTCCTTCCAAGACCGATGCGCAAACGTCCGCAGACTGACACAGAAGGGCGAAAACGCACTCGACTTGTTGCTGCCCAGTGTGCGCGTCTGGCACGACCAAAGATTGCCCAAACCGGCGAGCAAGGGCAAAACGCCTTAGCGCGAAAGGGAACTTTTGGGGGGTATAAGGTTCCCCCGGCTTCTTCGGACATAGGTGGGGTTCCCCTAACGTCGGAGGTGCACCATGGAACAAACTAAGCCGAAGCCCGTCCTTGTATGGCCGAGCGAACTGACTACCATCGTCCCCTATTCCCCAAACCACATCCGTCGGCTTGAGAATGCCGGCCAGTTTCCCAAGCGCGTTCGCGTCGGCGCAAACCGCGTCGGCTGGGTTCGCGCCGAGGTCGAACAGTGGCTCAACGACCGACTGGGAGGGCGCTAAAATGGATGAAGATTTCCTGACAATCCATGCCGCGAGTGAGCTTGTTGATAAAACGGGGTGGCGTGCGTTTCCGGTTGGCCTCGACAAGAAACCAATCATTAAAGGTTGGCCTCAGCTGGCAAGCAGTGAGCCGGACGAACTCGTCAAGATATTCGGAAACAACCGGATTAGCAGTGTTGGGATCGGTATCGCGACTGGCAGGGACAGCAATCTTGCGGTGCTCGACATCGATATTGGACCTGAGAAGGACGGCAGGTCTTGGTTGAAGAGTCTGAGCCAAGACCTACCCCGCACAGTTTCCAGCAATACGCCCTCAGGCGGCAAGCACTTTTTCTTCCAATTTCCTGATTTTGACTTGCGAAACAGTGCGTCCTCGATCGCGCCAGGTGTCGATATCCGCGCCGCGGGGGGCTACGTCGTCGTCCCACCTTCGCGCAATACGAAGGGAAGATATACGTGGGCCGTCTCGCCTATGACGGGTGGCGACTTGGTTGCAGCCTTTCCAGATTGGCTCAGCGCTAAGCTCGCCAAGAGGCCAGGGAGTTTTGCTGATAGGGGTTCCAACTCGCGGTTCAGGTCGCAGGGCAGTTCCAAGGGCATGCTGCGGCAGACATCTCGCCGCGCAACAGTTGGTTGTGAGCTCGACACTCCTGTCCACGAGGGCAGTAGAAATCACGAAATGACACGGAGGTTTGGTTATCTCGTTCGGCGCTTTGGTCCGCAGCGCGCGCGGCAAATGGCCATTGCAATCAACTATACCGTGTTTTTTCCGCCCCTTTGTGACCAAGAGCTTGAGGGGATTTTCATGTCCATTGAACAACGGGACGGTGGCAAATGACTGACGAGTTCGCAACCGAAATGATGGTGGTCAAGAAAATGGCAGATGTCGAAAGAGCAATTGCCGCGCATGAGGACCAGGTCCTTCAAGCGGGTGGGCTGGTGGAGGGCTCGGCATACTTGAGGATCGATGGGTGTTTCGTCAGGCTTAAACAGCACAAGAACGGCACGCATGATCTAGAAAAGCTCTCGAACTTTTGCGCCGAGATCATCAGTGAAACCACGAAGACCGACGGAGCGGTCTCGAGGAAATACTTCACGGTAACCGCGACGCACTGGAGTGGGCGTCCACTCCCACAGGTCGACGTTGAGGCCCCAGAGTTTGATCGCATGGAATGGGTCACGCAAGCTTGGGGGACATCAGCGCAAATCCATGTTGGAACGAGGTTCAAGGACCATGTGGCGGCGGCGATCAAGGCGCTATCTACACCCACATCTCGAGAAATTTACCAGCACACAGGATGGATCGAACATGGCAGTGAGCACTTCTACCTGACTGCAGACGGGGCAATTGGACCTCGAGGTTGGGAGCCCAAGCTGGAAACAGAGTTAATCGGCGCGCTTGCCGACTACCGTTTACCTCCACCGGATACCTGTGTGATCGACTTGGACCACATCCTTCGTTCCTTCACACAGCTCATTCCAGACGCAAGTGGTCTTCTGTTATTGGGGGGAGCTTTTCGTGCAGTTCTGTCCCACTTTGTTCCCTGTACCGTGAGCCTCTACTTGCAGGGGACAACTGGTACTCGGAAGAGCGCAATTGCTGGGGTGGTTCAATCGTTTTTTGGTCGCGGCTTTCACGGTGCACATTTGCCCGACAGTTGGTCTACAACCGAGAATGCACTCGAGAAAAAAGCATTCCTGACCAAAGACGCGATCTATGTGATTGACGACTTTGTTGCACGCGGCACGCAGGTTGAGGTTGCAAAACTGCACGCAAGAGCTGAGCGCGTTCTCCGTGCTCAGGGCAATCAATCGGGAAGGGACCGCCTAACCTCGAAAGCTGAAATCAGGGGCGCATATCACCCACGGGGAATGATCCTTGCAACGGGGGAGGACATCCCGAATGGTCACTCGCTGCAAGCGCGTTGTGTTATCGTCAGCATCGAAAAAAATGCGGTCTCACTAGACCTGCTGTCGACCCTTCAAGGGCTCGGCGATGAGGGGCGCCTCGCGCAGATCATGTCTCGGTTCGTGATGGACCTTGCTGTTCGATCCAAAACTTACTGCATTGCAAGAGAGGTCAAAGCGATTGAGGTAGAGATCAAATCGCGATTGATAGATAACGGCCATGCAAGGATGCCCACTAACCTCGCCACGCTTTTGTCGGGCTTGCTCATGTTCTTGGAGGCTGCAGTCAGAAGCGGAGGCGTGACAGAAACGGCCGCTAGTGACTTCCGTGAGAATGCGATGTCAGCGGCATTGGCTCTCTGTAGGCATCAAGCATCTATCGACGGTGAGGCTTCCGACGCACATCGGTTTATAGAGGTCCTCAAGACTGCAATTTTGATGGGCGAAGCGCATATCGTGGACCGAAACGGTGATAGGCCGACGAACTGTATCATGTTCGGGTGGCAGCCTTTAGAGCTGAAAGACAACATCCGTTATGATGCCAAGGGCGCAAGGATCGGCTACGTGGACCGCA
Source organism: Rhodobacter sp. (assembly GCA_027482795.1). Lineage (GTDB taxonomy): Bacteria > Pseudomonadota > Alphaproteobacteria > Rhodobacterales > Rhodobacteraceae > Cypionkella. The sequence goes on along the minus strand of JAIXVS010000210.1, from coordinate 5,468 downwards.
ACTTTCTTTATCTCGATCCAAACGCCGCAATCGCTGTTGCAAAGGCCCTTTCTTCGAAAACAGGAAACCACATCGGCAGCAGTGAGCGAGCACTATCGAAAGCCCTGAAAGAGGCAGGTCTGCTCGCCCGAGTTGATGACGGCCGTGCCACGACCAAGGTCACGCTGGCAGGCCAACGTCGGTCTGTTTACTGTCTAGAGGTTGGACATGTGTTTGAGGTGGACCAAGGGGAACCTGTAAGTATGCCCCCCAAACTCCAAAAGCCCTCAAACGACGAATGGCCCTTTTGAGCGCCACGATGCCACGGTTGCCACGCTGCAGAGGAAGAGGAGTAGGAAAAAATTCAGTCCTTCTTCTTTTCCACCTCTACCCGTCCAGCTTATTTTTTTTATTGGGTGATTTTCATCATGCGTGGCACCGTGGCATGTTGGATTAAGTCACTGTATTACCAATATAATCCTTCGCCCTCTCGGGCCGCGCAAACCGTGGCACCGTGGCAATCGACCTAGGCGAATTTGTCCCGCCAGTCCCGTTCAAGCAGCCCCTGGTCCAAGGCCCAACGCTCAATCTCCTTGAGCTCCGCCTTGACCTGCCGCCCCACATTGGCCCGCGCCTTGGCCTCCAGGCGCTTTTCTTTGGTGAGCCGCCCGTGCGTGGTCTTTGCCGCGACAATGCGGGCAATTCCCTCCGCGGTCCGTGGTCCAGCGCTCTTGCCCCCATGGTTAGGGCAGCGCCCAGTCCGGGCCACTGCGGGGCGCTGGCATGGGTCTCCGCCCTTGGTCCTCGCTCCACAGCGCTTGCCCTGCCAGTCAGGCCCGAAGCGCGTGGCGCTGCCGATGGTGTTGTTTTTTGTGAACTGCATTTGGCCCCCAAGCAATGAGTGTTATACTATAACATCATTAGGCCAAGATGCCAGGGCCGTGGTTCTTGGTTCGATGTGCGAGGATCGCGGGCCTTGGAACTTAGGTCATCGAGTTAAGTCGAACACCGGGAAATTCAGTTCTGGCACTATCGGGCGCGCGTGGAGCTGGAGGCGGCGCATGGATGCCGGTGAGTTCGCCACGATCCAGGAACTGGCCGAGGCCGTTGGACTTGCGGAACGGCATGGAAGTCGCCAGCTGCGGCTGGCCTACCTTGGTCCAGAGGTGTTGAAGCGGTTGACCTGCGGGCGCGAGGCCTCGTCGGTCAGCCTATACGATCTGTGTTTTCTGGCGGGGGAGCCGTGGGGGGAGCAGGTGGTCCGTGCCGTTGGCACTTGAACGGCAAATCGACGTGATCGGCCCTTAGCTGACGGTCGCCACAAACACAGCAGATGGTCAACACTCAGATGTTTTCTCGCGTATATATTTCGAACGGGACGATGCAGGTTTGGTTCGCGCCATGGTTAGCGGAGGCACGCACCACTCCGTCAATCACTTCTTTTGCAAGACGCGCAAGGGGGTGGGAAATGACTACCGTTAAAGAGCCATCAAGAAGCGCCGAACGAGTGACCTCCGTCAAGTCATAGCCGACAACGACAATTTGCCCGGCGCGCCCACTCGACTTAAGCGCGGCTAATGCACCGCTGATCCCGCCTCCAGAAACATAAAGCCCGACAAGTTCGGGGTACTGTGCCAGGAGACGCTCGGTCACTTCTTCGGCAACGGCCGCTGCTTCGTGCGTCGAAATCGGTTCAAGCAGGGTGAACTCAGGGGCCAGCTCGCGGAAATAGGACCGAAAACCGGTCTCATTCATTTCTTGATTTCGATAGCGCGGGTTGCCCATCAGGATTCCAATCTTGCCGGGAACCTTGCAAATATTGGCAAAGGCCCACGCCGATGTGCGGCCTACCTTCCAGTTGTCGAGCCCGACATAGTGCATCTGTCCCGTTGCCGAGAGTTGCGAGATCAGCGCAAAGACTGGCAAACCATCAGACTGGATATGTTCGATCGCCGCGGTGACGACAGGGTGAACGGCTGAGGTCAGACAGATAGCATCGCAGGCCTCGGCCAGCGCAAGCGCGCGTGTCGCAGTGTTCTGCGGCGAAAGATCCTCTAGAAATTCAATCTGAAGCTCGACTTCTGCGCCCGAAGCTTCGGCGGCAGCACTTTGCAGCGCATTTGCCACATTCTGATAGAATGGCCGATGGCGTTGCAAGAGCATCACCCCGAGACGCAAATGCGGGCGTGCCGCTGCAACTCGCGCCTGTATGCTACCAAGGCCGTAGAAGCCGATCCGCTCGGCGGCTTGCTGCACCTTTTCACGCGTGGCAAGGCGGACATTCGATGCCCCTGACAGCACGCGGTTAACTGTGGCAACGGACACACCGGCAGCCTCGGCAAGGTCAGGAATCTTGGGGCGCCGCATATCCATATGATCCTTTTTATATCATTTACATGCCGCATTGAGCTGAATGATACGATTACATGTTTAGCATATTATGGCTGCTTGATTTGATATGCGTCAAGGTGTTTATCTGCAGCCATCCTGACGGAGGCAGAAGCTCAGATCCGGTGGGAAAGTTGATTTGGCTGGAATGGACCTAAGGGTACTGGTCCCGACGGGCAGTTTTGCAAGAGACGACGCGACGACAAGTGGAGGGACAATGATGGACGACCTGCAATTTGGCACTCGCAACAAGCGTGGTGACTGGGCGCCAAATGCGCATCTTGAACTTCCGCCGTTCTGGCGCCGACCCTTCAGTCTGCCCAAGTCGATTGCGTGGATTCCTGAATATCTGTTCCCTTGGAACGCCTTCCACATGGCGACGGCGCTGCTGTGGTGGTTCTTCGTGGTGCCTGATGTATCCACGATGCAAACTCTGTCCTGGGGTTGGGCGCTCTGGCTTTATGCGGTGAATGCCGCCGCCATTTTCGTGTTCTATGGCTCGGTTGAGCTGTTCTGGTACGTCCGTCGCAAGCAGGGCACGCGCTTCAAATACAACGGCAAGTTTCCCGCCGATCAGCCTTCGGACGTATTCTGGTTCAAGTCGCAGAACATCGACAATTTCCTGCGGTCATTTTTTATTTCCATCCCACTCTGGACGCTGGTCGAAGTTCTATTCTTGTGGGCCTTCGCAAACAGCTGGGCGGTGTGGTTGCCATGGGAGACCCACTGGCCGTGGTTGGTCGTGCTGGCGCTGATAAGTCCCGCTATCCATGAGCTGCATTTCTTCTGCATCCACCGGCTGATCCATGTGCCGATCCTCTACAAATGGATCCACTCGGTGCACCACAACTCGATTAACCCCAGCCCTTGGTCATCGCTTTCGATGCACCCGGTAGAGGGATTTCTCTACCACGCGGTGGCCTTCTGGCACCTGGTAATCCCCTCAAACCCGTTGCTGGCGATGTATCAGCTGCATTTGGCGGGCTTTGGGGCCGTGAACGGGCACATCGGGTTCGACAAGCTGGAACTGACCGAAAACACTCCGCTGAACAGCCACGCCTACGCCCATTATCTGCACCACAAGTACTTTGAGGTGAATTATGGCGGCGATGGGCTGATCCCGTTGGATAATTGGTTTGGTTATTTCCACGACGGGTCAAAAGAGGCTGAGGCGAAAATGCAGGCTCGTTTCGAAGCCAAGAAAGCGCGGATGAACGCCAAGGCGGCACGCGGCTGAACTGACGCAAACCGGATGTGATCCCACGAGGAGGCGGGGTCAGGTCTGCAAGTCACGACAAACGAAACCCGTCAGGAAGACGGATCAAGGGAGGAGACAGACAATGAACTTCATGAAAACACTCACCAAGGTGATGGCGACGACTGCACTTGTGGCAGCGGGCTCCGTTGCTATGGCGGCCGATATTGCGGTGATCGGCGGCTCGAATGATGATGCGTTCTGGAATATCATCAAAAAGGGCATCGACGATGCCACGCCGGCTGTTGAGGCAAATGGCGGCAGCGTGAACTATCTGCGTCTGGTCAACTATGACAACTTTGCCCCCGATGTGGTTCAGCTGATCCGTACCGCGATTTCGATGGAAGTTGATGGGCTGGTGATCCCGAACTGGGTGCCTGAAGCACAAGACCCGGCCATCAAGGACGCGATTGCCGCTGGCATCACCGTGATCCTGATGAACGCCGGCGGGGCTGACAAGGCCACCGAACTGGGTGCGATCAACTATGTCGGCTCGGATGAATATGTGGCCGGCGTTGCGGGCGGCGAATATTTCGGCACCGCTGGCAAAAAGAACGTGCTCTGCGTCAACACATTGCCGGGTGCGGCCAACACCGAAGCGCGTTGCAAGGGTGTGATCGAGGGCGTCACGGCCGCAGGCGGAACCGGCGTGCAACTGCCGCTGCCAACCACCAGCTTTGGCGATGCAACGGCTGTGGCCGAGGCGATCAAGGCAGAACTGCTGAAAGATGCCACCATCGACGGTGTCATCACTATCAGCGCAGGCGACGCCGACAGCGCCGCGATTGCCGTGGCACAAGCGGGTCAGGCAACCCCTGCAATGTTGGGTTCGTTCGACATGAATCAGGCCGGGCTGGACCGGATCAAGGCGGGAACTCAGGGGTTTGCCATCGACCAGCAACCCTATCTGCAGTCGTTCCTTGCAGTCAGCCTACTTGCATCGGCCATTGATTTTGGTACCGATCTGCCGGTGTTCCCTGTGCTGACTGGCCCGGGCATTGTCGATGCCTCGAACATCGACGCCACGCTGGCGGGCGTCAAACTGGGCGCGCGTTAAGTCGCCCTCCCGGCCCGCAGCAATTGCGGGCCGGACCCACCCACCTTCATTCCTTTCGCGGGGGCAGACCATGTCCAGCATTTCCCTTGGCGGCCTGTTGCGCCGTCCCGAAGCCGGGGCAGCCCTTGGCCTTGTCGCCGTCCTTATCTTCTTTGCCATTTTCGGGGGCATAACCTTTCTGAAGCCGGGCGGCATGGCCAGTTGGCTGAACGTCGCCGCCAACCTTGGCGTGATCGCCATCCCACTTGGGCTGCTGATGATCGCCGGTGAGCTGGATATTTCGGTAGGCGCGATGGTGCCTTTTGGCGCGATGACCGTCGCCGTCATCTCCGGGCACTATGGCCTGCCGATCTGGCTCGGCATCGCCGTCGCGCTGTCCTTCGGAATGGTCGTCGGGCTGGTCAATGGCTTTCTGGTGATCAAGACTGCTGTACCATCGCTGATCGTCACCCTGGGCAGCCTGTTTGCTGTGCAAGGCATCGTGCTGGGTCTGACCGTGCTGATCACCAAGTCTACCTCGGTCGCGCTGGTTACCGAAGGCCCGGCGAAAGCGATCTTCGGTGATTTCGTGCTGGGCGGGCAGCTTCAGGTGATGGTCTTGTGGTGGCTAGGACTGACCGCGCTTTATATCTTCTTTGTCCACTTCAGCCCGTTCGGAAACTGGATCTTCGCCATGGGCGGCGACAAGGTTTCCGCCCGAAACGCAGGCATCCCAACGGATCGGCTGACGATGATCCTGTTCGTGCTGTCGTCGACCTCGGCTGCCTTTGTCGGCATGTGCCAGGCGAT
>JAIXVS010000239.1 GCA_027482795.1 Rhodobacter sp. | reverse complement strand
CGCACGATTTCGTCGTAAAAGGTTTCGGGCGGGGGCAGGGCGGCCAAATCTTCGGGGGTGACGCGACTGCGCGAGGTGAACAGGTTCACATAGCCTTCAACCGAAGGTTCAAAGATGACCTTGGGCGGATAGGCAATGGCATCGGCTGGGGTTTTAAAGCCCGTGGCGATGATCCACGCAAGCGGCATCAGCGTGATCAGCGCATAGGCAATCACCAAAACACCCGCGATCCATTTCTGGCGGTTTGACGGTTCGGTTATGGAAAAGCTCATCTGTCTTTAACCTTATTCAGGGCTTTCACGTAAATCGAAGCCAGCCCAAAGACGGTGACAAAAAGGATGACGGCATAGGCAGATGCATAGCCCGTGCGCCATTTCTCGAATGCTTCGCGTTTCAGATCGATCGAGGTCAGTTGCGTGGTGGCCCCCGGCCCGCCGCCTGTCAGTTGCACGACCAAGTCGAACATCTTGAAATTCTCGATCCCGCGAAAGAGCACGGCCAGCATCAAAAAGGGCAGCGCCATCGGCAGGGTGATCGTCCAAAACTGCCGCCATTTGCTGGCGCGGTCGCATTCGGCGGCCTCGTAAATGCTGGAGGGGATCGAACGCAAACCCGCCAAACAAATCAGCATCACAAAGGGTGTCCACATCCATGTATCCACGATCACAATGGCCCAAGGGGCCAGCGGCACTTCGCCAATCATGGAAAAGCTGGCAGGATCAGTGCCTGTCAGAAAGCTGATGAAATAGTTGAACAGCCCGATTTGTGGCTGGTACAGAAATGTCCAAAAATTGCCCACCACGGCGGGCGACAGCATCATTGGCAGCACGATCAGCGTTGTCCACAGATCGTTGCCGCGAAACTTTTTGTTGATAAGATAGGCCAGCGTAAAGCCGATTAGCACTTGCAGCACAATCGTCCAAATCAGGAAATGCGCCGTGGCTTGCAGCGATGTCCATGTGTCGGCATCGGTTAAGATTTTGCGGTAATTTTCGATACCAACAAATTCGACCTCATTGTTGGGGCGGTTGGTGCGAAAATTGGTCAGGCTAAGGCGGATGGTCCAAATCAGCGGAAAGATATTGACCGCCAGCAGCAGAAAAATTGTCGGCGCGATAAAGATCCAAGCGATGGCGCGGTCAGAAAGGCCACGGATTTTGTGGGCAAGTTGGGGCGGCGTGGCAAGGGCTGCGCGCTGGGCCAGTTTATCGGGCATGGTATGTTCCTGAATTCGGCAGGTAGGCAATGGATTGCGCGGGGCCAAGCTGGGCGCAATGGCCCCGCGCGCCACTATCAGACCCTAATGGGCCTGATAGCAATTTGGAAAGTGCGGGCGAGTACTATTCGTACTTGCCTTCTTCTTCAAAGGTGGCTTTCCAATCGGTCATCATACCGTCCAAAGCCTCTTTCGCGGTGCCATTGCCTGCCACGACATAGTCATGCAGCCACTTTTGCGACGATTGCAGCAGTGTTGCATAGGCAGGTTCCGCCCAGAAGTCTTTGACGATGGCCATGCTGTCCAAGAACGTCTGTGCATAGGGCTGGCTGGTCGCAAAGCCTGGGTCTTCAACCACGGCGCGCAGGGCCGAATATCCGCCCAGTTGCCACCATTTCGCCTGCACTTCGGGCTGCGCGAACCATTTGATATAGGTTAGCGCTGCTTCTTGCTTGTCGGATGCGGCAACCACCGATATCCCCTGACCGCCCAGTTGCGCGAATTTGTCTCCGTTCGGGCCAGCGGGGTTTGCGAAATAGCCCGTCACATCGCCGCCAACATTGGCATCGGTGTGAAAGCCTGGCCATGTGAAGGCAAAGTTCATCTGCAAGGCAACTTGGCCCGATTTGAACGCATCTACGCCTTCGCCCATATAGCTGTTGGACGATCCGGGCGGCGTGCAGCAATCATACAGCGCCTTGTAATATTCAAGACCCGCAACCGCACCTTCCGAGTTTACGAAACCTTCCATGTCATAGGGCTTGTCTGGGTTGTCATATTGAAAGCCAAAGCCATACAGCGTGTTCATTGCGCCCATGGTGATGCCCTCAGACCCACGCTCGGTGTAGATCGATGCGCCGTAAACGGTCTTGCCATCAATCTCGCGGCCTTGGAAGAACTGCGCGATATCCATCAACTCGGCATAGGTGGCAGGAACGGCCAGATCACGGCCATATTTTTCTTTAAATTCGGCCTGAATTTCTGGGCGCGCGAACCAATCTTTACGATAGGTCCAGCCAACCACATCGCCAAATGCGGGCAGCGACCAGTAGTTTGGCGTGCCCTTTGGCCATTCGGAATAGCCCGTTACCGTAGCAGGAATGAACGCATCCATCGAAATGCCATTGGCATCGAAGAAATCGTTCAGCTTTACATATTGGCCGTTTTCGGCTGCGCCGCCGATCCACTGGCTGTCGCCGATCATCAGATCGCACAGCTTACCGCCCGAGTTCAGCTCGTTCAGCATCCGATCTGCAAAGTTTGTCCATGGCACAAATTCGAAGGACATTTTATTGCCCGACTCGGCCTCATACTCTTTACTCAGTTCAATCAGGGCGTTCGCAGGGTCCCACGCAGCCCAGCACAAAGTCAGATCCTCGGCCTGCGCAGCATGTGCGCCAACAAGGATGGCAAGCGACGCACTGGTCGCCAGAAGTTTAGCGTTCATTGTAACCTCCCGTTTTGCTGGTCGCAGCCCCTCCGCCACGACTCGATGCATTCTTATATTATGTGAGGTACGTACCTCATAGCAAGCATATTATGAGGTGCGTACCTCATTTCTCTTGCGCAATCGCGCAAGTTCATGGAAAAGAAGAAAACTAAATCAGAGAGAAATATGCGCGCTACGACAAAAGACCTCGCACTTGCCGCTGGCGTTAGCCTTGCGACCGTGGATAGGGTTTTGAACGGCCGCCCGGGCGTGCGGCAAGACACGGTCGAGCGGGTGAATGACGCGATACAAAAGCTGTCGTTCAGCCGAAACATTGTGGCCGCGAACCTTGCGCGCGGAAAGTTTTATACGTTTTTGTTCCTGCTACCCAGCAGCGGCGATCAGTTTCTGGCGGAACTGATGGCGCGCATTGACGAGGCAAATTTCGCCTTTGCAGCAGAGATGATCCGTTTGGAAGTGATGGAGATTCCCCAAAGCGATCCGCACCGCATTGCAAACCTATTGGGGTCTTTGGACCCAAGCCGCATTGACGGTGTTGCCATTATGGTGCCTGAATCGCCACAAGTGCGCGATGCCAAGACCCGTTTGGCCGAGCGTGGCATCCAAACGATCAACTTCATTTCGGGTCAAGATACTGATGCCCAGACGGCGT
>JAIXVS010000319.1 GCA_027482795.1 Rhodobacter sp. | reverse complement strand
AATGCTGGGCATGGCCTATATCCGCGCGCTGGAAGTGGCGACGTTCTATTTCATGTTCCAACTGCAACCCGTGGGCAAAATCGCCCATGTGCAGATTTGCGGCACCACGTCTTGCATGATTTGCGGGGCCGAGGAATTGATCGCTGTTTGCAAAGACCTGATCGCGCCCGCCCCACACGCCCTATCCAAAGACGGCAATTTTTCTTGGGAAGAGGTGGAATGCATGGGCGCCTGCGCCAATGCGCCCATGGCCCAAATCGGTAAGGATTACTACGAAGACTTAACCCCCGAAAAACTGCGTGATTTGATTGCGCGCTTTGCGGGCGGCGAAGTGCCCGTGGCTGGACCGCAAAACGGGCGCTATGCGGCAGAGCCGCTGTCAGGGCTGACTTCTCTGACAGAATACGCACAGGGCCGCCCTGCGCATAACGCATCAGCGCAGCGCGCTGTCGATATTGGTGATACCGTCAAGCGGATTGACGGCACAGAAGTGCCGCTGACAACCCCATGGCTGGGGTCATCGGCAAAAGTTTAGGCCGAATAGGGGGCAGCCCCCAAGATAGGGAAGTGAAACAGCCGCAAAGCGGCATAGTCAGGAGAGTAACGCATGAATAACGGAACTTTGGGACTGAGTTTTTGGCTGGCTTTGGCGGGCGGAATTGTCGCCTTTGGCGTATCTTTGGTGCTGGGCCACATGGGCCTGCTAACGGCTGCCATCATTGGCGCAGTGGTTTTTGCCATTTTGCTGGCCGTTCTGGTTTACGCATTCAAGGGTCAACCCGCCAGCGCTGCGGGTGCTGATACCGCTGCCCCTGCCGCCGCCAAACCCGTTGCCGCCGCCGCCCCTGCCGCAGTGAAATCTGCCCCTGCCGCCAGTGCTGCGGCCCCTGAATCTGCCAAACCTGCCGCAGCTAAGGCCGCTGCACCCAAAGCCGCCGCTGCCGCCAAACCCGCCGCTGCCAAGGCCGAGGCGAAACCTGCCGCTGCCAAAGCCGCTGCGCCAAAAGCTGCCGCGAAACCCGCAGCCAAGGCCGAAGTCGCCGCCAAGCCTGCTGCCGTAAAATCTGCCGCCGCGCCAAAAGCCGAAGCAGCACCTGCACCAAAAGCTGCCGCCGCAGCCAAACCTGCCGCCGCCAAGCCCGCCGCGAAATCGGCCAAAGACGAAGCCCCAGCGCCAGGATCGGTGGGCAAGGCCCCCGCCACCTTGACAGCTCCTAACGGCGGCAAAGCGGATGATCTGAAGATCATCGAAGGCATCGGCCCTGCCATGGAAAAATTGGTCAATGGCCTTGGGTTCTACCATTATGACCAAATTGCAAGCTGGACAGCGGATGAACTGGCTTGGGTTGACAGCCATCTTGGCACCTTCCGTGGCCGCATTGTGCGCGACAAATGGCAGGCGCAGGCCAAGCTGATTGTGTCCGAAGGCGTTCCTGCCTTTTTGGAACGTGCCAAAACCAACAACTACTAAGGATAAGCGATGAGCGACGATCACCCGCATTTTGACGCTGAAACAGGGCCTTGGCCCATGGGCTGGGCGGTTGCCTTGGGGGCAGGGGCGCTGGCTGCTGCCTTGGCGGGCGGGGTTGGCGGGGCAGGAAGCACCGCCGCCTTGGTGATTGGCGCCCTTAGCTTTGCCGTATTCGGGGTCTTGCTGGGCGCAGGGGGGGTAGAGCGCACCGCCCCTGCCGAAGGCGGCACCCATGACCACGGCCATGGGGGCCACCACTGATGCCCCCCAAGGCATCTGATCGAGCATCGGGCGCTGCCAAACAATCGCGCCGCGCCGCAATTGTGATTGCGGGCACGATGCTGGGCTGGATGTTGGTGCAGCAAATCGGCGCGCAATATGACTGGCCGCTGAAATACACGCTGCTGGTCGATCTATTTGCACTGACGGGGTTCATCTGGGCCTTGGCAGTGGTGTTTCAAATCTGGCGCGCTCGCCGCGCTGAAAGCCGCGACTAGCGGTGCATAAGAAGGGCTATTCCAATGCTGCAAGATAAAGATCGTATCTTTACAAACCTTTACGGGATGCACGACCGCAGCCTTGCAGGGGCAAAGGCGCGCGGCCATTGGGATGGCACGGCTCAGATTATCGCGCGCGGCCGCGATGCGCTGATCGATCAGGTCAAGGCATCGGGCCTGCGTGGGCGGGGCGGGGCGGGCTTTCCCACGGGGATGAAATGGTCGTTTATGCCCAAACAATCGGACGGGCGTCCTAGCTATCTGGTCATCAACGCCGACGAATCCGAACCCGGCACCTGCAAAGACCGCGAGATTATGCGCCACGATCCGCACACGCTGATCGAAGGCGCGCTGATTGCGTCTTTCGCGATGAACGCCAACACCTGCTATATCTACATTCGCGGCGAATATATCCGCGAGCGTGAGGCGCTTCAGGCCGCGATTGACGAATGCTATGACGCGGGGCTTTTGGGCAAGAACGCCGCGAAATCGGGCTTTGATTTTGACCTGTACCTGCACCACGGCGCAGGGGCCTATATTTGCGGCGAAGAAACTGCGCTGCTGGAAAGCCTTGAGGGGAAAAAGGGTATGCCCCGCATGAAGCCGCCGTTCCCTGCGGGGGCGGGTCTGTATGGCTGCCCCACCACGGTGAACAATGTCGAATCCATCGCCGTTGTGCCGACCATTCTGCGCCGTGGGCCTGAATGGTTT
>JAIXVS010000197.1 GCA_027482795.1 Rhodobacter sp. | reverse complement strand
GGTTTTCATTCGGGTCTCTCCGTTGGTTTAGCGCACCATCGCGCCACCCAGCCGTAACAGGCCCCCCGATCACAGGTGCATCACCCTTTCGTGCCCACACAGCTATGTGACCCACCGTGCAAAACACGTGATCTGCGCCGCTTAATGGTAGTCAGCCAATCCTGCCTGCTTCCTTGCTCTAAAAATATCCTCGGGGGTGAGCGTAGCGATGCTTGCGAAGTGCCTTCGCAAGCTTGGGGGCGGAAGCCCCCTTTTCACCGCCTTACCGCACCTTCAACGTCGCAAGGCCAATCATCGCCAAAATCAGCGAAATAATCCAAAACCGAATAACAATCTGCGGCTCGGCCCAACCCTTTTTCTCGAAATGGTGGTGGATCGGGGCCATAAGGAACACGCGCTTGCCCGTGCGTTTGAAATAGGCCACTTGAATAATCACCGACAACGCTTCAACCACAAACAAACCGCCAACAATGGCCAGCACAATCTCGTGCTTGGTACACACGGCAATCGCGCCAAGTGCCCCGCCAAGGGCAAGGCTGCCCGTATCGCCCATGAACACCGCCGCAGGGGGGGCATTATACCACAAAAACCCAAGGCCCGCGCCAAACAGGGCGGATGCGAAGATAAGCAGCTCGCCCGTGCCAGGCACATAATGCACGCCAAGATAATCGGTGAAATTGGCATTGCCCACGACATAGGCAATAACGCCCAAGGTGCTCGCCGCAATCATCACAGGCATAATGGCCAGCCCGTCCAACCCATCGGTCAGGTTCACCGCATTGGCCGAGCCCACGATCACAACCATGCCAAAGGGCAAGAAAAACCACGACAGGTTGACCAGAACATCTTTGAACAGCGGCACCGCCAATTGGTACGACAGATCGGCAGGGTGAAAGGCCGACGCCGCATAGGTGGCCATCAGCGCAATCGCCAGCCCCGCCGCCATGCGCACGCGCGCGGGCACGCCTTTGGTGTTCTGTTTGGACACTTTGGCATAATCATCGGCAAAGCCAATCAGGCCAAAGGCAGTGGTCACCATCACCACGATCCACACATAGGGGCTGTCCAGACGCGCCCACAGCAAGGTTGCCACCATCAACGCTGACAAAATCAGCAGCCCCCCCATCGTGGGCGTGCCAGCTTTGGAAAAGTGGCCCGCAGGCCCATCTTCGCGGATTGGCTGGCCCTTGCCTTGCCTGCGCCGCAACAAATCAATCAGCGGGCGGCCAAAGACAAAGCCAAAGACCAAGGCGGTGACAAAAGCCATCCCCGCGCGAAAGCTGATATAGCGAAAAAGGTTGAAAAAATCGCCGCCATCTGAAAATTCGGCCAGCCAGTAGAACATTATGCCTCTCCCTTATCGCTGGGTGCTGACTGCCCCAATTTGCGCAGGGCGTCAACAATCAGCGCGCATTTTGTGCCCTTGGATGATTTGACCAAAACAACATCGCCCGCATCTATCAGACCGCGCACCCGCGATGCCAGATCGCCCGCTTGCGCCGCCCATTCGCCGCGTTTGGCGCGCGGCAAAGCCTGCCACAGCGCCTGCATCCGCGGCCCCACGCAATGCACGGTATCAACCGCCTCAAGGGCGGGATGCTGGGCAATGGCGCCATGCAGCGCCATCTCGTCTGGCCCCAGTTCCAGCATATCGCCCAGCACGGCAATGCGCCGCCCATTGCCCACGCGGCCCACGTCATGTTTGGGCGCGCAGGCCGCCAGCACATCCAGCGCCGCCGCCATCGAGGCGGGGTTGGCGTTAAACGCATCGTCCAGCAGATCAAACGACAGCCCTTCAATCGCGTCCATCACAATCGTCTCGCGCCCGCCGCGCCCCGCAGATGGGCACCATGCGCCCAGATCATTCAGCGCGATCATGCGGTCCAGCCCAAAGGCATCGGCCACTGCCACAGCGCCCAAGGCATTCGCGGCAAAATGCGCGCCCAGCACCGACAGTTTGAACAACATCGGGCGCGCTTTATGCATTGCCTGCACCACCGTTGCCCCATTGGCAAAGGCTGTGCGCGTCAGAACATAATCTGCCGACGGGGCCGCGCCAAAGGTCACGATCTGCCCATCCACCGCGCGCGCCTTGGCGAGCAATATATCCGAAAGGTCTGGTGCAAGATCACCGCCCATCGGCAGCACGGCCACCCCGCCCACGCGCAGCCCGTCCATTATGCTGGCCTTTTCATGGGCAATCCCGCTTAGGGTGCCAAAGGCCTCAAGATGCGCCGCCGCCACAGTGGTAATCATCGCCACATCCAATTGCGCCATGCGGGCCAGCGGGGCAATCTCGCCCGGATTGCTCATGCCAATTTCGATCACCGCAAAATCGGCCTCCGCAGGCATCCGCGCCAGCGTCAACGGCACGCCCCAATGGTTGTTATAGCTGGCTTCGGCGGCATGAACGCGGCCCTGCCCGCCCAAAATGCTGCGCAGCATTTCTTTGGTTGATGTCTTCCCAACCGAGCCTGTCACCCCAACCACCCGCGCCTTTGTGCGCGCACGGGCAAAGCGGCCAAGCCCCTCTAATCCTTGCAAAACCTCGGGCACCATCAGCAGGCGCGGATCATCGCCCATGCCATCGGGTCTGCGCGAGACAAGCGCCGCCGCCGCCCCCTTGTCCAGCGCGGCGCGTACAAAATCATGCCCGTCCCGCTGCGCCTTTAGCGCGACAAATAAATCCCCCACCGCCAGCGTGCGGGTGTCAATTGACACGCCCGTGGCCACCCAATCGCCCGCCGTCACCCCGCCCGCCGCGCGCGCCGCATCAGCCGCTGTCCACATCATAGCACCCCATCCAGCGCAGCAATCGCAAGGCTTGCCTGTTCCACATCGTCAAAGGGATAAACCGTGCCGCCAATGGTTTGGCCCGCCTCGTGCCCCTTGCCTGCAATCAGCAGCGCGTCCCCTGCCCCCAGCGCATCCACCCCGCGCAAAATCGCCTCGGCGCGGTCGCCAACCTCAAGCGCGGTCGGGCAGGCGGCAAGAATGGCGGCGCGAATGGCTGCGGGGTCTTCGCTGCGCGGGTTGTCATCAGTTACAATCTGCATATCGCTGTGGCGCGCGGCGGCCTGCCCCATCAAAGGGCGCTTGGTGGTGTCGCGGTCGCCGCCCGCGCCAAACACAATCACAATCCGCCCCATCACATGCGGGCGCAGGGCCTGCGCTGCCGTGGCAATTGCATCGGGCGTATGGGCGTAATCGACAAAAACAGATGCGCCATTCTTGCGCCGCCCCGCCAGTTGCATCCGCCCGCGCACGCCAGAAAGCTGTGGCAGAACCTCCATCACCTCGCCCACAGCGCCGCCTGCACCAATCACAAGCCCCGCCGCAAGGGCAACGTTTTCGGCCTGAAACCCGCCGATTAGGCTGAGGCGCACCTGAAAAGGCCGCCCTTCCCATAACAGCCGTAAATCCTGCCCGCTGGCATCAAACCGCTGGCCCACAATTTGCAACGTCGCCGCATCATCCGCGCCCACGGTTATCACCCGCTGCCCGCGCGCGGCGGCAATTTCGGCCACCTCGATACCCTTGGCATCGTTGATGTTGACCACCGCCACCCCGTCTTCGGGCAGAACGCGGCTAAACAGCGCAGCCTTGGCCGCAAAATAGGCATCGAAGGTTTTGTGATAATCGAGATGATCTTGGCTAAAATTGGTAAAACCCGCCGCGCGCAGATGCACCCCGTCCATGCGGTGTTGATCAAGCCCGTGCGATGACGCCTCCATCGCGCCGTGGGTTACCCCTTCGCCCGCCGCGCGGGCCAGCAGCGCGTGCAGGGTGATCGGGTCTGGCGTG
Source organism: Rhodobacter sp. (assembly GCA_027482795.1). GTDB lineage: Bacteria > Pseudomonadota > Alphaproteobacteria > Rhodobacterales > Rhodobacteraceae > Cypionkella. The sequence continues at coordinate 2,005 of JAIXVS010000197.1, read as the reverse complement.
GTATGCGCCGATGGGGCCGATAGCGCCCCTTCTACCCCCGTTGTGCCGATATTGATGGCGCTGTGCCCCAGCGCGGCCCAGATTTGGCGGGTAAAGGTGGCGACGGATGTTTTGCCATTCGTGCCCGTCACCGCCACCATAGTGGCAGGCTGCGCGCCAAACCACAGGGCGGCTGCGCGGGCCAGCGCCTCGCGCGGGTCATCCAAAACCACCAGCGCCGCATCACTGCCCGCCAGCGCGGCGGCTGCAATCTCGGCCCCCGCAGGGTCGGTCAAAATGGCCGATGCACCCTTTTGCAACACCTGCGCAATATACTGCGCCCCATGCGCATGGCTGCCCGCCAGCGCGGCAAATAGTGCCCCCTGCCCTGCATGGCGGCTGTCTACAGCCAGCCCCGTAATCAAAGGATTGCGCCCTGCCCGTGCGGTCAGGCCCAGATCAGACAGCCGCTTTGGCGCGGGGGGGGGAATATCGTTCATGCTTTATCCTGCCAGTGCGCGCAGAGGGCTGCGCTAATTCTTGACGGGCAGTATCGCAGTTTCGCCAGCAGGATCAACCAATGGCCGCAGCCCCAGCAAGGGCGCGGTGCGGCGAATGATTTCTGCCGCCACGGGAACCGCCGTCCAGCCCGCTGTGCGTTTTACCTTTGCACCCGAGGTTTCGACAGGCTCGTCCAGCGTGACGATCAGCACATATTTCGGGTCTGATATGGGAAAGACCGACGCAAAGGTATTAACCACCTTATCCTCATAATACCCGCCACCCTTTTTAACCTTATCCGCCGTGCCCGTCTTACCGCCCACCTCGTATCCCGCCACATCGCCAAGGCTGGCGGTGCCTTCGGTAACCACGCGGCGCAGCATTGTCAGCGATGCATCCGCCGCAGCTTCGGATAAAACCTGCGGGCCGTTATAGGGCGCGTCATTGTGCAGGATGGTCGGCTTTACCAAACGCCCACCATTGGCCAGCGTGGCATAGGCCGCCGCAAGGTTCATCGGGCTGCCTGAAATGCCATGGCCGTAAGATGCTGTAATGGTCACAATTTCGGGCCAGCGATCAGGGCGCAGTGGCCGCGCAGAAGGCGCTTCGATCACCTCCACTGGCGAGGGGTCAAACAGGCCCAGTGCCTCTAGAAACGCCTGCTGGCGCTCCCCGCCGATCATCAGCGCGATATGCGCGGTGCCAACGTTGGATGATTTTGCAATAACGTCTGATACCGAAAGAAGGGGGCCATAGTTCTTTTTCTCGAACTCTTCGATTTTATGCTTACCCCACACCATCGGCGCATTGGCATCAACCATCGTATCGGGGTTCACAAGGCCCAAATCCATTGCTTGGGCAGCAGCAAAGATTTTGAAGGTTGATCCCAGCTCGTAAATCCCTTGCACCGCGCGGTTGAACAGCGGGCTGTCATCGGGGTTGCCAGAGGTGGGGTTGGCAGGCCGATCATTGGGATCAAATGTGGGCCCAGCGGCCATGGCCACAATCTCGCCCGTAGCCACCTCCATCAAAATCGCAGCGCCGCCTTTGGCCGACAGCATGGAAATACCCGTTTGCAGCACCTCTTCCACCGTGGTCTGCACTGTTAAATCCAGCGACAAGGCCAGCGGCTTGCCCGCTTGCGCAGGGTCGCGCAGCCGCGCGTCCATTGCCTTTTCCACACCCGCCACGCCAATCACTTCGGCGCTGTCCACGCCTTCGTGGCCAAAACTGGCCCCGCCCAAAACATGCGCCGCAAGCTGGCCGTTAGGGTAAAGCCGCATCTCGCGTGCGCCAAACAGCAGGCCCGGATCGCCAATTTCATGTACCGCCTGCATCTGTTCGGGCGACAGCGTGCGGCGCACCCACAAAAAGCTGCGCCCATCGGTCATGCGGCGCAAAAGCGCGGCCTCGTCAAGTTCAGGGAAAAGCGCGGCCAGTTTCTTGGCAACATTAGGCGCATCGACCAAATCGCGGGTTTGGACATACAGCGCATAGGTTGACAGGTTGGTGGCCAGCACATTGC
>JAIXVS010000314.1 GCA_027482795.1 Rhodobacter sp. | reverse complement strand
CTGTATAAAAAGGCACGCTCTGGGCAGCTCAAGAACTTCACAGGCATCGATAGCCCCTATGAAGCGCCAGAAAGCCCAGAGATGCGCATTGATACAACCCAGCTGACTGCTGAACAGGCGGCAGATGCCATTATCGCGCGGCTGATTCCCTAGCGGCGCGAATCACCCCAAAATGAAAAACCCGCAAGGAAACTTGCGGGTTTTTTCATGGGTTTTCTTTAGGCTATTATGGGCGCGCGCAATAGAAAAGGGTGACTGAATGAACAGCCACCCTTTCTATAATTCAAGAATGAATTAGGCGTTGCTTGCTGCAAGTGCCAAAGCAACCAACAACAGCAAAGGAACAACGTAGCCGCCAGCCGACGACGAGGTCGACTTTACAGCAGCTGCATCAGCCACAGGCTCAGCAGCGCCGCCAGCGAAAGCGGAAGTAGCAGCAACCGACAAAGCGGCAGCAAGAGCGATCTTTTTCATAGTGTATCTCCAGTTTTCTGCGTCTCGCCGATTTTTGCAGAGGCGACGACAACGCACCCAAGACTATTCCTCGTACACTGTGCTTAACCTGTATGGGACGCAAAATGCAATGCGCTATATGGGAAAAATGCGCCGTTCCGCCATGATGTCGTCAAATTAGCAACACTTGAGTGCCCACTTTCGCCAAACTGAACAATTCTGCGATGTGTTCATTGTAAAGCCCGATGCAACCGTTCGACGAACGCCTGCCAATTTTACGCGTATCGTGTGTGCCATGAATGCGGTAGAATTGCCAGCTTAGATATAAAGCGTGTGTTCCCAATGGGTTATCAGGCGATCCTCCTGGCACCAAATCGGGCCATTCGGGGTTGCGCTTTTTCATTTCGGGGGTTGGCCGCCATGGTGGCGCGACAACTTTTTGTGTCACGGCGGTGCTGCCTTTGCGCGTTAATTCATCGGAAAGGGGCACAGATGTGGGATACAAACGGTAGACCGATTGATCTTCCGACCAGTAATGCAGCGCCCGCGAGGTGATGTCGCATAAAATCGCGCCATTCTTGGTGCTGGCAAAGTAATCTTGCCAATTTAACATCCGAAAGCTGGAGATGTTATTGCGCGCACCTGCGTTCGGTGCCTCCATTTCCGTCGTATCTCCGGGAAAGGCCGATTGCGCAAGGCTGGGCCCCGCTGCCAACGCTGCCATGCCCATAACCAATGCGCCGCGCCGCGTGGGGCGCGATGTGTTGTCAACGCTCATTCGTTGATCTCCTTTTCTGCTCTGGCTGCGCAATAGCATTTTCTGCGGCGAATCGCAAATCTTGCATCCTTTTGGTTGATCACTTTGATTTGTAACCCCGCGCAAACCCCGCTAAAGACATCGCTTAACATTGCCCAAAGCCGTAGGTGACCCAATGAACAGACGTAATGCTATGGCTTTTGGCCTATCTGCCGCTGTACTGGCAGCCTGCGGCGGGCAGGTGCCCAGCTTTGGCGGCGCGAATGCGGCGGGCCGTTCGGCGGTGTATAAAATCAACGACACCCAAGCCCAAGCCATCCCCTTTCGCGCGCTGGATTCCATTAATGCCATTCGCGCCCGCGCGGGCCTTGGCGCGCTGCAATTCAGTGCCGAGCTGAACGCCGCAGCGCTGACCCATTCGCGCGACATGTCTGTGCAAAACAGGCCTTGGCATTTTGGATCTGACGGATCGTCGCCCCTACTGCGCGCCCAGCGCGTGGGGTTTCAGGGGCGATTCTTGGGGGAATTGATTTCGGAAACCTTTGAAACCGAACTGCAAACCATCAATGCGTGGCTGCTAGAGCCGACAACCCGCACTGTTATTCTTGACCCCGCCGCCACGCTGATGGGCTTTGCGTGGTATCAGGAATCAAACGGCAAAATTTGGTGGACATTCATGACTGGCGCGTAAGCCAGCACCCACGGCTACGGGTAAATGTTGATCTGAACGCCGGGATTGACCATGGCGAAAATCTCTTCCATCTCGCGGTCTTTCACGGCGATGCAGCCCGCCGTCCAATCGCGCCCCGCAAACCATTCTTTTGGCCCGCCGTGGATGAAAATATCCCCGCCAGGGCGTTTGTTTTGCGATTTCGCAAATTCCCGATCTGCCTGATTCGGATAGCTGATGCCAAGCGACAGGTGATAGGCCGAATTTGGGTTGCGATGTGTAATGCGATACGCGCCTTCGGGTGTTTTCTGATCGCCTTCAAACTGCTTGGGGCCAATGGGGTTGCCGCCCAAACGAATTTTATAGGTTTTCAGCACCTCAGACCCATGCAGCAAATACATGCGCCGATCTGCCTTATGCACCTCGATCAAGGTGACCTCGGGCCCATCATAGCTGCGAAACTTTGATCCGCAGCCAGACAGCGCGGCGGCGGCCGTTACAATAAAAAAGCGTCTATCTATCATGGTCTGCTCTTATGTTTTTTTTCAGCCATACAAAAACATGCGGGCCGTTTCCAGTACTTTATGGGCGCGAAAAGCCTGCTGCCAGTTCAATATGCTGTGACCAGCGGAATTGATCGACCACTTGGACAAAATCCAAATGATAGCCGCCTGCCAGCAAAATCTTGGCATCACGGGCAAAGGTCACGGGGTTGCAAGATACGGCTGCAATGCGCGGCACCTTTGTTTGGGCCAGCGTTGTCATCTGCGCCTCGGCCCCTGCGCGGGGCGGGTCGATGACAACGGCATCCATGCCCTTAAACTCGTCAGGCTCTAACGGGCGGCGAAACAGATCGCGGGTTTGCGTATCAACGCGGTGCAGTTGTTCCGCGCCGCGCGCGCCAAGGCTAAGGGCGGCCAACATTTTGGCATCACCTTCAACCGCCAGCACGTCGGCCCCCTCGGCCAAGGGCAGGGCAAAGGTGCCCAACCCTGCGAACAGATCAACAATCTTGCGTGCAGGGCCCACAGCGCGCCGCACCGCGGCCAGCAAAGCTGCCTCGCCCTGTGCGGTGGCCTGAAGAAATGCGTTTGGCGGCGGGGTGACCATGGCACGGCCAAAACGTAGCATCGGCGCGTGGCGCATGGCCACCATCTCACCGTTCCACGTCAGCCGCGCAAAACCCGCGCCCTCGCATATCCGCGCCAGTTCCATTTGCGCGGGTGCATCCGGTTCCTTGCCTTCGGATACAGCCACATCCAGCCCTGTCAGCGTTTGGGTGACCTGAATTTGAATTTCCGCAACCCGCGTCGCGCCCAGCCGCACCAGCGGTTCAAGTTTGGGCAGGGCGGCCAGAAGGTCGGGGTGCAACAGCTGGCAGTTTGGAATATCGACCAGCACGTCAGACGCGCGGGCGTGAAAGCCAATGGTCACCCCGCCTTTGGTGCGCCGCGCCGAAAATGTCGCGCGGCGGCGCGAACGGGGCGGCGAGACATGCATCGGCAGAAAATCCGCCTCAATCCCCTGCCCCCGCAGCGCGGACTGCACAACTTCGGTCTTCCAACCCGACACAAAACTATCGGCGGCATGTTGCAGCGCGCAGCCCCCACAAGCGCGGGCATGGGTGCAGGGCGGGCGAACGCGGCTTTGGCTGGGCGTGATGATCCGCATGGCGGATAGATCATCGCCCTCAATCTCCTCACCCGGCAAAAAGCCTTTCAGGTAAATCGGCCCATCTGGCCCCATGGCAATGGCATCGCCCAAATGACCCAGCCGCTCAATGGTCAGTTTCATTCGGCAGCCTTTACATCAACGCCAATAAACCCACCCGATTGGCGCGCCCAATATTTCGCATATAGCCCGCCTTTGGCCAAAAGGTCACTATGGCTGCCTTGTTCGGCGATATGCCCTTGATCCATAACAATGATTCTGTCCATTTCGGCAATGGTCGACAGGCGGTGCGCAATGGCCAGCACGGTTTTGCCCGCCATCACCTTTGCGAGCGCGCCCTGAATGTGCGCCTCAACCTCGCTGTCCAGCGCGGATGTCGCCTCGTCTAGCACCAGTATCGGGGCGTCTTTCAAAAAGGCGCGGGCAAGGGCGATGCGCTGGCGCTGGCCGCCCGAAAGTTTTACGCCCCGTTCGCCCAGATAGGCATCATAACCCATACGTCCATTGAAATCTTTCAGGCCCAGAATAAACTCATGCGCTTCGGCGGCGCTGGCGGCGGCGATAACATCATCCTCGCTGGCGGATGGGTTACCGTATTGGATATTCTCGCGCGCAGTGCGGTTGAACATCGCCGTTTCCTGCGTGACCATGCCAATTTGCCGCCGCAGGCTTTCTTGACTGACATCGCGCAAATCAATGCCGTCAATCAAAACGCGCCCTGATTCGGGGTCATACAGCCGCATGATTAGGGCAACCAAAGTGGTTTTGCCCGCACCCGAAGCGCCCACAATCCCCAGCTTTTCGCCCGCTTTGATCGACAGCGAAATACGATCCAGCCCGCCCTTTTGCCGCCCATAGGCAAAGGATACGTCCTGCAAATCTATCGCGCCTTTGGCGCGCGGCATCTCTGCCGCGCCTGCCTTATCGGTCAGGGTATAGGGCACGCATAGGGTGCGCAGGCCATCTTCCACCTCGCCCAAATTGCCGAAAATTGACATCAGGCTGAACGAAACCCAGCCCGTCATTTGGCTAAGGCGGAAGGAAACCGTGCCAGCCGCCGCAATATCACCAATGCTGGCGGCCCCAATGCTCCACAGCCAAACCGTGCCGCACACCAGCAAAACGGGCAAAACCCCCGCAATCGCCGTGAGGGTAAAGCGAAACCAAGACGAGATCATGCCATAAGCAATCGCCTTTTCACGAAAACCTGCCATCGCGCCCAGCGCAACGCGGTCCTCATACTCGGCATGGGCGAACAGTTTGACGGTTTTCATGTTGGTGACTGTGTCTACAATCTGCCCCGTTACCATGGCCCGCGCCGCCGCCCGCGCGCCCGATGCGCCGCGCACACGGCGCAAGGAGACACGGATAAACACCAAATAGCCAATCACCCAAACCGCCAGTAACCCCGCAATGCGCGCATCAATGGTCAGCAGCAGCAGCATCGACCCCACCACGGAAGACAGCGAAAACGCCGCCGTTTCGATCATGCTGGTCACAACATCCGTGGCCGCGCGCGCCGTTTGCATCTGCTTTTGCGCGATACGGCCCGCAAAATCGTTGTCAAAAAACGTCACCGCTTGGCCCATAGTATAGCGGTGCAGGCGCGACAGGATCAGCGGAAACAGGTTGGGTTCCAGCCGAACCGAGGCTGATGCCGTGTTCATACCAAAGGCAATGGGCCGCAGCACGACATAATATAGCGTGAATATCACCAGCACCCACAGATGGTCTGTAAACACCGTTGCAGGGTTGGCCCCTGTCAGCGTGTCAATCACCAGCCCCAAAAGTGTGGCGGTAATCGCCTCCATCGAGCCTGCGGCGGCTGACCAAAATGTGGCCCAAACCACACCCCAACCTGCGCCCTTTATCGCCCAGCGGAAGAAGGCCAGCATTTTTTGCGGCGGTGGTGTGGTGGCAGGTTCAAATGCAGGGATATGCGGGCCTAATATGGGGGAAAAGCTCATGCATCTTCTCCCAAAAACCCGCCAGATTGGCGCGCCCAGAACCCAGCATACAGACCCTTTTGCGCCAAAAGTTCGGCGTGCGTGCCTTGCTCGGCCACGCGGCCATCATCCAGCACGACAATGCGGTCCATCTGGGCGATGGTTGACAGGCGGTGCGCAATGGCGATCACGGTTTTGCCCTGCATCACGCCATAAAGGGCGGTTTGAATGGCGGCCTCTGCCTCTGAATCCAGCGCCGAAGTCGCCTCGTCCAAAATCAAAATCGGCGCGTCTTTTAGGATAACCCGCGCCAGCGCCACGCGCTGCCGCTGCCCACCCGAAAGCTTTACCCCCCGCTCGCCGACATGGGCATCAAAGCCTGTGCGCCCCTGCGGATCGCGCAGGGTTTGGATAAAGGCCAGCGCATCGGCCTTGCGGGCAGCCTCGACCATTTCGGCCTCGCTCGCGCTTGGGCGGCCATATAGGATATTTTCGCGCACAGATCGGTGCATCAGGCTGCTGTCTTGCTGGACCATGCCCGTTTGCGCGCGCAGGCTGTCTTGGGTGACGCTGGCAATATCCTGACCGTCAATCAAAATCCGCCCCGATTCGGGCGCATAGAACCGCAAAATCAGCTTAACAAGGGTTGATTTGCCCGACCCAGACCGCCCGACAATGCCGATTTTTTCATTGGGCTTGATCGTCAGGGCTACGCCCTGCAACCCGCCCGCACCGCGCCCGTAATGGTGCGAGACACCGTCCAAAACAATCTCGCCCTTGGAAAAGGTCAGCGCAGGGGCATTTGGCGCATCTGTCAACGTGACGGCCTGCGCAATGGTCTGCATCCCTTCGGAAATGGTGCCAAGGTTTTTGACCAAATTGGTTGTCACCCACATGATCCAATAGGTCATATTGGTCAGCCGCAGCGCAATCGTCGTGGCCAACGCGACGGTGCCCAAAGTGGCCGCGCCAGTGTACCACAGGTAAATCGCCCAGCCTGTGATTGCAGTTACCAAAAATCCGTTCAAAAACGAAAGCGTCGTGTCCATTTTGGTCACAATGCGCATTTCGGCCATAAAGGTTTGGCGCGCGTCTTCAATCGCTTCGCGCCCATAGGCAAGTTCTTGGTTGCCATTGGCGAACAGTTTGACGGAATGGATGTTGGAATAACTGTCCACCACGCGGCCCGTTACGGCAGACCGCGCTTCGGACGCGCGTTCGGCGGCGGGGCCCGCGCGCCGCACTGTCCAGCGCATCAACAAAAGGTATCCCGCAAACCAAATCACCAAAGGTGCCAGCAAAATCGGGTCGGCCCCCGCCAGCATAATCCCCGCCCCGATCAGCGAAGTAGAGGCAAAGGCCACCGCATCAAAGGTGTCAAACACCACCTCACCCGCCGCTGGGGGTGTTTGCATAATGCGGTTGGCAATGCGGCCTGCAAAATCAGATTCGAACCATCCCACGGGCTGGCGCAGCACATGGGCATGAGCGCGGTACCGCATCATAGATGTAAAATTGGGCAGAATCGTATTGTGCAGCAGCGCCACGCCCACGGCGCCAATCATCGGTTTGGCCAGCAGAACGGCCAGCCCCACGATAAGTATTTCGCTGCCATAATCGGCCCAAATTTGCGCAGGTTGGCTGGCCGCCAGCACATCCACAATCCGCCCCATGTACCAAATCAGCGCCACTTCCAACATGGCGTTCAGCGCCGAGATGACGCCCGTGACCAGAAAGATCATCCGAAACGGGCGCACATATTCGGCCAAAAACGGCCAAAGCCGTGTCGGGGGCGTGTCGCTGATAGGATAGGGTTGATAGGGGTCGATCAACCCCTCGAAAAATTTGAACATTTGGGTGCGCTCCTGCGCGTCAGCATATATCGCAAGGCGGGCAAAGGGAAAGGGCGGTTAGATCAGGTCGGCCTTGGCCGCGCGCAAATCGCTGGCAAGCCAGCGGTTGGTGGCATCGCGCAATGCGCGGCCCAAGTCTGGGCCTGAAAGATGCGGCATGAAATCCGCCGCTGTGACGGGGCATATCGCCGCCGCGCCGCGCTGAATGTCAACGTTCCAGTTTTGTGGCAGGCCCTGCCCCATCAGCGCCGCGCGGGCGAAAATAACATCGCCCGCCAAATCCGCCCCATGCCGCCAGCCCAGCGCCGCAGGGGTTAGCGTGCTGCCAATTTCACTGCGAATAGCCTCTAACATAGCCATTTCGGCGCGTGACAGGCGCAGGCCGTCGCCCACATCTTGCCCACCCAGCAGCGCAAGCCGCGCGATAGGCCCACGTGGATGACCGTTTTCCAAATGCACCAACGGCGCGATAGGCCGCGCGTCGGCCCCTGCCAAAACCCGCGCCAAAACGCCTGTTTGCGCCATTGCGGCCAAGGCAGGGGCGGGATTGGCTGCGGCCAGCAGCTTGCGCATTTCTTGGCCCACCCGTTCGCGCGACAGGGTATCAATCCCGTCCAAATGCGCCGCGCAGGCGGCCAGCGTTTCGGCATCAAACCCCGCATCCATATCGCCATAAATGGCACTAAAGCGAAAGAATCGCAGAATACGCAGGTAATCTTCGCGTATCCGCGCGCCCGCATCGCCAACAAACCGCACGCGGCGGGCGGCGATATCGGGCAATCCGCCCAGTGGATCAATTACCGTGCCATCGGCGGCGATGTATAGGGCATTGATGGTAAAATCCCGCCGCGCGGCATCTTGCGCGACATCATCCGCGAACTGTACCTGCGCATGACGGCCATCGGTCGCAATATCACGGCGAAAGGTGGTAATCTCATACGCGCGGTGCGGTGTCACCACCGTTATCGTGCCATGATCTATGCCCGTGGGAATTGCCCGAAAACCTAGACTAACCGCCGTGTTAGTGACTATTCTTGGTAGGGCCGCCGTGGCCAAATCTACATCCGAAATCGCCCGCCCCATCAGCGCGTTGCGCACGCAGCCGCCCACGGCCAGCGTTTGATAACCCGCATCATTCAGCGCGGCCATCAGGCGCTGCAAGTCGCTGTCCTGTAACCAATCTACCGCGATTTTCATGGGTTGAGCCTTTGCGCCAACCCAAACAGCACCCGCGCGGTCGCCCCCCAAATATAATAGGGGCCATAGGGCGCGGTGTAAAAATACCGTGGCTGGCCCTGCCAATTGCGCTGTTCAATGCGAAAATTCTGGGGCCGCCGCAGAAAATCCAAGGGCACAGAAAACACTTCGGCCACTTCGGCGCGATCTGGGGTAAAGGGGGGCGGTGCGTGAAGTAAGCCGATGAAGGGTGTCATTTCAAACCCCGTGACCGTTTCATGCGCAGGCAGCGCGCCCAAAACCTGCACATGCGAGGGCGGCAGGCCGATGTCTTCAAACGCTTCGCGCAGGGCG
>JAIXVS010000091.1 GCA_027482795.1 Rhodobacter sp. | reverse complement strand
CTGCATCACGGCGGCGGAACACATCTTTGGGCAGGCTACCGCCCCGCGCCTTAGCCCCCAAAGTGGCGCGCGCGCCTGCCCAATCGGCGCTATCCGATTGTAATTGCAGCAAAATATCCTGCGTTTCGTTGTGTTTTGGGCGCAAATCGAACGCCTTTTGCGCCAGTTTTAGCGCGGTTTCGCGGTCTCCTTCGGCCAGCTTTTGCTTCAGCAGCCCGCGCACGCCCACAAAGCGGGTGCTGTCATTGGCCAGCAGGGTTTTATAGGCCGCAGTCGCGCGGGCCGAATCGCCCGCCACTTCGGCAGCTTGGGCCACCAGCAGGGCGGTGATTTCGGGCTTGCCCAAATATTTCTCGGCCCGCTGGGCGCGCAGCAGGGCAAGCCGCCCTTCGCCCGATGCCAGCGCGATTAGCCCCTCATTCAGCGCGGCATAGCCCTTGCGTTCGCGGTTACGATCAAAATAGCGCGACAGGGCGGTTTCATCGCCCGTGACAAAGCGCAATGTCGCCACCAAAAGACCAACGCCGCGCATCAACAGCCACAGAACGGCCAAAAGGACAAGCAGCACGATGGTGGCCTGCAACGGGCCAAGGTGAAATTCCCACCCCGCATAGGCAATGCGCAAACCCGCTTGGGTGTTTTGCAGCAACGTGGCGGCAAAACTCAGCGCGGCCACAAATGCTACAAACAGCACAACTTTCAGCAGCGACCAAAGCATCTGCTACATCCCTTCTTTGGTCAGCGTGGAAAAGGCGGCCAAGGCATCGGCGCGCAGCTTGGCCTGATCTATCCACACCTGCATTGCGGTTTGGGCGGCGGCGGGCAGGGCTGCAAGTTCGGTCACCACGGCCTGCATATCGGCCCCTTTCAGCGCCGCATCAACGCGCGACAGAACTGCATCGGGATCGCTACCCTCACGCGGAGTCAGCGCGCGCGCGCCAGTCTGGCTGCGCAGGAAGTTTGTAATCCGCTCGCTCCACGTTGCGCCCATGTTGGATTTTAGGGCCGCGTCCAGCCCTGCGCGGGCCGCATCGGGAAAGGTATCGCGCAAATGGGTCAGGCTGGGGATACCCGTTTCGGCATGGGCGGCCAGCACTTCGGGCAAAGCAATTTGCCCAGCGGCCGAGGCATAGGGCGCGCCTGTATCCAGCGCTGCCTGAAGCAGGGTCATCGCCGAAAGGCGGGCCGCTTGGTTTGCCGCATCGCTGACACGCGCAACCATATCTTGCGCGGTTTTTTCAACAGCGCCCATTTGCGCAGCAATTGCGGCCTTGATCGCAGGGGCGGGGTCGGATTGGGCCAATTTTGTGCGAATATCGGCCAATTCCGCGCGCAGGTCATTATTCGGCGGCGCGGCGGCAAGTTTTGCCTCTAGCGCGTCGATCCGCGCCTCAATCGCGGATGTATCAGGTGCAACCACAGGGGCAGATTCAAGTGCGGCGATACGCGCTTGAAGGCCCGCTTCAACCTCGCTCAGTTTGGCGGTAAGTTCGGCCAATGCGCCCTGATCCACGCTGGCAGGCGCGGCAGATGTCAGCGGAAAGGTTAACGCCGCCCCATAGCCCAGCGCCGCGATCCCTAGGCCAAGAACCGCCCCCAACCCCAACGTTAGAGGCGTATTTGATCTGGGCTTCACCGGCGCAGCTTCGCCGATTGGGTCATCTGACGCCTGCACAATATGCTGCGGTTCGGCAATAGCAACGGGTTCCACTGCGGTTTCAACAGCAGATTGAGCAGCCGTTTCAATCGCTTGATCTGGGGCGGTGGGCTTACGTCTGGCCATTGTCACATCCAATCTGGCAAGGTTGCCTTAGCCTAAGCATGAATGCACCGCGCTTCAAGGATGCATGAGGGGCCCGCGCGCTTAATCGATCACTTCGGCAAGGGCATCCAGCAAAGCGGCGGAGTTTGGCCGATGCGCCACCGCTGCGCGCGCAAAGGGCAAGGTAAAGGCATCGGTTACAGCCGCGCTTAGGCCCAACAGGTAAATTGGCGCGCTGGGCTGTGCCTGCGCGCAAAACACCTGCGCCGAACGGGGCGAGAACAGCGGCAGAATTACGGGCCGCGCGCCCGCAAGCAGCGCCTGCGCCTGTGGGTTTAGGGGCAGTATGTCTTGGGAATAAACCTCGATCCGCGCAATAGTGTGGCCTGCCACCGTCAGCACGGTTTGCAGATGTGTGGCCGCTTCGCGCGCGCACAGAAATGCCAAGGATTTCGGTGCGTCCTCGCGCGCGATCAGCGCGGCAAGGTCCTGCCAATCCCCCTGTGCATCGCGCGCATCAAACCCCGCTTGCCGCGCCGCCGAAGCCGTACGCGCGCCCACGCAATAGGCAGGTTCGCCCTGCGCGCGCACCCCAGCCACCAATGCCGCTGCCACCCCCGTTTCCGACGTAAAGATAAACCCATCCATCCCGCTGGCCATCCCACTGGGCAGCGTTGCGGGCAAAAATCGCGGCACCAGCAGGGGCGAGATAACAACGTCCATCGCGCCAAACCGCGCCGCCACTTCGCCTGCAAAGCGCTGACTTTGCGCATCGGGCCGTGTCAGCAGCAGGTTGGGGCGGGATTGCTGTGTCATGGCCAAAGTGTTACCGCTTTGCCGCATATCGCGCAACGCGCAGGTTTGGGATGATGGCCAAAGAACTGACGATCCTTGGAATTGAATCCAGCTGCGATGATACCGCAGCCGCTGTGGTACGTATCGATGGCGCGCGCGGCGCAGTGCTGTCTTCGGTGGTTGAAGGGCAGACCAGCCTTCACGCGCCATTTGGCGGGGTGGTTCCCGAAATCGCCGCACGCGCCCATGCTGAACGTTTGGATAGTTGCGTGGCGCAGGCGATGGCGCAGGCGGGGCTGGGGTTTGATGGGTTAGACGGTATCGCCGTCACATCAGGGCCAGGTTTGATTGGCGGGGTTTTGTCTGGTGTGATGCTGGCCAAAGGGCTGGCTGCGGCGCGCGGCCTGCCCCTGATGGGCATCAACCATTTGGCGGGCCATGCCCTTACGCCGCGGCTGACAGACGGTTTGGAATTTCCCTATCTGATGCTGCTGGTGTCGGGCGGGCATTGCCAGTTTCTGATCGTCCACGGTGCGCGCAAATTTACCCGCCTTGGCGGCACGATTGATGACGCGCCCGGTGAGGCGTTTGACAAAATCGCCAAGCTGCTGGCCTTGCCACAACCTGGTGGCCCGCAGGTCGAACAGCAGGCGGTTTTGGGCAATGCGCGCCGCTTTGCCTTTCCGCGCCCGCTGCTGGATAGGGCTGGGTGCGATATGTCTTTTTCGGGCCTGAAAACCGCCGTTCTGCGCACGCGTGATGCGATTATTGCCGAAAAATCGGGGCTAACGGTGCAAGACCGCCGCGATTTATGTGCAGGGTTTCAGGCGGCTGTGGCCGATGTTCTGGCCGAAAAAACCCGCCGCGCCTTGACCGATTATCTTGCGCTGAACCCCGCGCAGCCCGCCTTTGCCGTGGCAGGCGGTGTTGCCGCAAATCAGGTTCTAAGACGCGGATTAGAGACTGTTTGCGCCACTATGGGCGCGGCTTTTTTTGCCCCGCCCCTGCGACTGTGCACCGATAATGCCGCCATGATCGCTTGGGCGGGGATAGAGATGCATCGCACGGGCGGATCCCCCGCCGAAGACCTAATCGCCCGCCCGCGCTGGCCGCTAGATGCCAGTGCCGCGCCGATGATCGGGTCTGGCAAAAAAGGGGCAAAGGCATGATTGGGGTTGCAGGCGCAGGGGCATTTGGCACGGCGCTGGCAATTGCTTTGGCCCGCAAGGGGCTGGATGTGGTGCTATGGGCGCGGGACGCGGGCCATGTGGAAGCCATGCAAACCGCTGGCGAAAACGCGCGCTATTTGGCGGGGGCCCGCTTTCCCGCCACTCTACAGCTCACGGCAAGTGCAGCCGAATTGGCGGGAACGCAGGCGCTGTTGCTTGCAATGCCGATGCAATCTTTGGCCAGTTTTCTGCAAAATCATCCACAAGCCTTTTCTAACCAGCCCTTAATTGTCTGCTGCAAAGGGGTGGATCTAACCTCCCTGCAAGGGCCAAGCGCCGTGGTTGCCGCGTTCCATCCAACGGCAGATATTGGTGTTCTAACAGGCCCCAGTTTCGCCGCTGATATCGCGCGCGGATTACCCACGGCGCTGACCTTTGCCTACCGCGCTGCGCAGGCAGAGGAATTGCAACAGTTGCTGTCCACCCCCACGCTACGGCTGTATTTATCGCCCGATATATTGGGCGCTGAACTGGGCGGCGCGCTGAAAAATGTCATCGCGATTGCGGCAGGGGTTGTGATGGGCGCAGGCCTTGGCGCATCGGCCCGCGCCGCGCTAATGACGCGCGGCTTTGTGGAAATGCAGCGCATGGCGCAGGCGCTGGGCGGCAATCCCGAAACGCTGACGGGCCTGTCTGGCTTTGGCGATTTGGTGCTGACCTGCGCGTCGGATCAGTCGCGCAATTTTCGCTTTGGGCTGGCCTTGGGCGCAGGGCAAGGGTTTGACCCGAATGTCACGGTTGAGGGTGCGGCCACCGCACAGGCAGTGGCACGGCTGGCAGCCCAGCGCGGCATAGATATGCCAATTACAGCGATGATCGCCGCGCTGATTTCTAATAAAATCACGTTAAACCAAGCGGTTGCGGCCCTAATGTCGCGCCCTTTAAAGCAGGAGTAGACGATGCGCGTTGCACTGATTTGTATTGATAAAGCGGGGGCTTTGCAGGTGCGGCTGGACACCCGCGCCGACCATTTGGCCTATATCGAGGCGACGGGCGTGGTGGAAATGGCGGGGCCGTTTTTAGACGCGGGCGCAATGGTCGGCAGTCTTGTGGTGCTGAATGTGGACGATCTGGATGCAGCAAAGGCTTGGGCAGCAAATGATCCCTATGCCAAGGCGGGGCTGTTCGCCTCGGTCGACATTCGCGAATGGAAAAAGGTTATCGGATGAGGTTTTGGCTGCTGAAAACCGAAGCCGAAGAATTTGGCTGGCACGACCAAATTGCCGCTGGCGAGGCTGGGGCAGAATGGCACGGCATCCGCAATTATCAGGCGCGCAATAATTTGCGGGCAATGGCGCTGGGCGACCGCGCCTTTTTCTATCATACGGGGCGGGAAAGGGCAGTGGTGGGAATTGTGGAAATCACCCGCCTGGCCGCCCCCGACAGCACCACAGATGATCCGCGTTGGGATTCTGTTTGGGTGCGCGCCATCGCCCCCGTAACCCCTGTCACCCTAGAACGCTGCCGAACCGAGCCTGCCTTGCAAAACATGGTGTTGCTGAACAATTCGCGCCTGTCTGTGCAGCCTGTCACAGCCGATGAATGGGCGCTGATTTGCCGCCTTGGTGGTTTGCATTGACAAAATGTCGCAGGTGCCTAGCCTGACCTTGCACAAACATGGCCAATTGGCCGCATAAAGCGAGGGAAAGATGGAATTTATCAGCGTGATCGCGGCGGCCTTGGCCGCATTTGCCTATGGCGCGGTGCATTACACGGTTTTGTCAAAGCAATGGTTGCCCGTTTCTGGCGTAAAGCTGGACGCCAATGGCCGCCCAGCGCAGGCGGGCAATATGCTGTTTCAATTTGGATCGTCGTTCATCGCGATGATTTTGGTCGCGGGGATGATGCGGCATGTTTTGGCCACATCTGGGGTGGATACGCTGGGCGGATCGGTTGTGTCTGGTCTTGGGATTGGTGCGTTTTTCATCCTGCCTTGGGTGTGGATGAACAACACTTACACCAGCCGCCCAATTATGCTGACGGTGATTGATGGGGCCTATTCGATTATTGGCTGCGGGATTATCAGCGCGGTTTTGGCGCTGATCTAACGAATTGGGGGGTCCTCACCCCTAAAGACCCCCCAACCACCCCACGCGCTCCCCAGCACCGCACGTGTTCTGTTAAAAGGGTCTTGAGCTACTGCTCATGGATTTAACCTAGCCGAAACAGAGGGTTTTTGCAAAACCCAAGCGCATAAATCTTGAATGATTACAGGATTAAGCCGCGCGCGCGCAGACCGAAGTTTTGCGCAACCAGATAGGCCACTACCGCGCGGTGGCGCAAGGGCGATGGGTAGCTGTCTTTCACCGCCAGCACCATGGCCTGCGTCAGCGCTGCGGGCAGGTGATGGCGCGCCATAAAACTGGTCACGGCCTTGGTCAAAGTGGGGTCGTCTGTGGCAGGAATCTGGGCAGACTTGGGGGCAAGGGCAAGCGGCCCCAGCGCGCGCATAGCCCATTCTAGCAAGATAATGTCAGGCACAATACCGCAAACATCGCGCAATTCTTGCGCATAGATCGCCTGCATGTCGTGCAGTTTTGCCATATCGTGCCCACAAGAAAACAGGCCCCGCTTGCGCGGGGCCATCACATCATCAATAGCGGTAATGTTCGGCCTTGAACGGGCCTTCTACCTTGACGCCAATATAATCGGCCTGATCTTTGCGCAGTTCGGTCAGCTTCACGCCGATTTTCTTCAGATGCAGGCGTGCAACCTTTTCGTCCAGCGCTTTGGGCAGAATATAAACGCCAGGCTGATAGTCGCTGCCCTTTGTCCACAGTTCAATCTGCGCCAGCACTTGGTTGGTAAAGGATGCCGACATCACAAACGATGGGTGACCCGTAGCATTGCCAAGGTTCAACAGACGGCCTTCCGACAGCAGAATAATGCGGCTGCCCGAAGGCATTTCGATCATATCCACCTGTTCTTTGATGTTTGTCCATTTGTGGTTGCGCAGCGCCGCGACCTGAATTTCATTATCAAAGTGGCCAATGTTGCCAACAATCGCCATGTCTTTCATCTCGCGCATATGCTCGATCCGAATCACATCGCGGTTGCCCGTGGTGGTGATGAAGATGTCGGCATTGGCCACTTCATCTTCCAAAAGGGT
>JAIXVS010000158.1 GCA_027482795.1 Rhodobacter sp. | reverse complement strand
GTGCCGCAATCAAGCAGCCCGCCAAGATGATTGGCTTGCGGCCAATACGGTCAGACAGCGCGCCGAACACCAAGAAGAAAGGCGTGCCGATGATCAGCGACCAAGCCACGAATACGTTGGCCGAGAAGCTGTCAACTTTGATCACGTTTTGCAGGAAGAACAGGGCATAGAACTGGCCCGTGTACCAAACCACAGCTTGACCAGCCACCAGACCCAGCAGCGCGATCAGTGCGATTTTGGCGTTCAGCCAGCCCCAGATCACGGCAATAACGACAAAGCCGATACCGATATAGCTAAACAGCGTGCCCGTCAGGTTGCCCGTGACAGCCAGCAAGATCAGCAGAACAGGGGCAATCAGCAGAACCATAGCATTACGGCCAGGCCCGAACGCTTCGGTCAAAGGTGCCTTAGATGCTGCGCCCTCTTCCTTCATTTTCTTGAAGGCAGGCGATTCGTGCATTTGCAGACGGATATACAGCGACATCAGCAGCAGGATGATCGAGCCAAGGAATGGAATGCGCCAGCCCCAAGCGTTGAACGCCTTCATCATCGATGGCGTGCCGTCAGCCAGCATCACCGCTTGGCCAGCCGCGTCCAGAACGGGTTGGTCAGGGTAGTTGCCGTTGACATAGCCTTGCACCGACAGAATGACGATAAGCGACAGCAAAAGGCCAAGCGTTGCGGTGGTTTGGATGAACGCGGTGAAATAGCCGCGCTGGTTGGCAGGGGCGTGTTCGGCCACATAAACTGCCGCGCCGCCGTATTCGCCGCCCAAAGCCAAACCTTGCAACATGCGCAGGATGATCAGGATAATCGGCGCAGAGACGCCCCAAGTGTAGTAGCTTGGCAGCAAGCCCACGAGGAAGGTCGAAGCGCCCATGATGACGATGGTCATCAAGAACGTGTATTTACGCCCAACGATATCGCCCAAGGCGCCGAACACCAGCGCGCCAAAGGGGCGCACCACAAAGCCTGCCGCAAAGGCAAGCAGCGCAAACACGTTGCGCGTGGCTTCTGGGAAGGGGGTGAAGAACTGCGCGCCGATGATTGCCGCCAGCGAGCCGTAAAGATAAAAGTCATACCATTCAAAAATGGTGCCTGCGGAAGATGCAAGAATAACCTTGCGCTCTTCGGCAGTCATGGGACGCGAGCGGGTGCTCGCATCAACTGCATTTGCCATTGTGGCCTCCCTTTTAATCCAGCTTGGTGCTGGCCCCTATTTTAGCTGCAATTGCCACAGCCGTCGAAGTCACCGCATGTCTTGGCCAATGGCCTTGGCGCGGCAGGTATATCAGATGGCGCGCGGCCTCCCAGCGTGGCGCAATCTGATCTGGTCAGGGCGGCGCAGATGGCGCGCCGCCCAATTCGCATCAACCGCGATTCATGCGGTTTTCAATCAGGTCATCCACCACCGAAGGGTCGGCAAGGGTGGACGTATCGCCAAGGCTGCCAAAATCATTCTCGGCAATCTTGCGCAGGATGCGGCGCATGATTTTGCCCGAACGGGTTTTTGGCAGGCCCGGTGCCCATTGAATAAGGTCTGGCTTGGCGATGGGGCCAATTTCGGTGCGCACCCATGCCTCTAATTCCTTGCGCAGGGCTTCGGTAGGTTCCTCACCCTTCATCAAGGTGACATAGGCATAAATGCCTTGGCCCTTAATCTCGTGCGGATAGCCGACAACCGCGCTTTCAGCGACTTTGGGATGGGCGACCAGCGCCGATTCAACCTCGGCTGTGCCCATGCGGTGGCCCGATACGTTGATCACATCATCAACGCGGCCCGTGATCCAATAGTAGCCGTCTGCATCGCGGCGGCACCCGTCACCTGTGAAATAATACCCGGGATATTGGGCAAAATACGCCTCTTCGAACCGCGCATGATCGCCCCATAGGGTGCGCATTTGGCCGGGCCAGCTGTCGGCAATGCACAACACGCCATCGGTTTCCGTGGCGGTTTGCTCTTTGCCTGTTGCCGCATCCAGAATGACGGGCTTGACCCCAAAGAAGGGCAAGGTGGCAGACCCTGGTTTTTGCGGAATGGCACCTGGCAGCGGGGTAATCAAATGCCCGCCCGTTTCAGTTTGCCAGAACGTATCGACAATGGGGCAGCGCCCGTGGCCTACGTTCACGTTATACCAATTCCACGCTTCGGGGTTAATCGGCTCGCCCACCGATCCCAGCAGTTTCAGGCTGGAAAGGTCATGCTTGGCGGGCCATTCGGGGCCAAGGCCCATCAGGCTGCGAATGGCCGTGGGGGCCGTGTAGAATTGGTTGACCCGATGCTTGGCGCAAACCTCCCAGAACCGCCCAGCATCGGGATAGGTTGGCACGCCTTCGAACATCAGCGTGGTTGCGCCGTTCGCAAGGGGGCCGTAAATGATATAGCTGTGACCCGTGACCCAGCCCACATCGGCGGTGCACCAGAACACATCGCCGTCATGGTAATCAAACGTCATCTGATGCGTCATCGCCGCATACACCAGATAACCGCCCGATGTATGCACAACGCCCTTCGGCTTGCCCGTCGAGCCCGAGGTGTACAAAATGAACAGCGGGTCTTCGGCCCCCATTTCAACATAGGCGCAATAGGGTTTGGCGGCGGCCATTTCGGCCTTAACGTCAAAATCGCGGCCCTCTGACCATGTGGTTTGATCGCCCGTATGCTTGACCACAAGGCATTGCACATTGTCTTTGCAATGCAGCAGCGCCTGATCGGCGTTTGCCTTTAGCGCGGTTTTCTTGCCGCCACGTGGGGCGAAATCGGCGGTGATCAGAACTTTTGCTTCGGAATCGTTGATGCGATTGGCCAGCGCATCTGGCGAAAACCCTGCAAAGACGATGGAATGTATCGCGCCAATGCGCGCGCAGGCCAGCATGGCATAGGCCGCTTCGGGAATCATCGGCAGATAAATCACCACGCGGTCGCCCTTTTTCACACCGTGGCTTTTCAGAACATTCGCCATGCGCGAGGTTTGTTCCAAAAGTTGGGCATAGGTGATGTGCTGGGCGGGGGTCTTTGGATCATCGGGTTCCCAAATGATCGCAGTCTGGCTGCCGCGCGTTGCAACATGGCGGTCGATGCAGTTGGCGGATACGTTCAGCGTACCGTCTTCATACCATTTGATCGACACTTCGCCGCGCTTAAAGGTGGTGTCCTTGACCTGCGTATAATCGCGAATCCAGTCAATCCGCTGCCCATGTGCGCGCCAAAACCCATCTGAATCGGTGACCGACGCTGCATAATCGCGCTGATAACTTTCTGGCGTGACATGCGCCTGCGCCAAGAATTCTTTGCTTGCTGTATGAACATCGGGTGTGGCTGCATCGCCTGACATTGGTCTTACTCTCCTTCTAAACTGCGCCATCGGGCCGTGAGGCGCAGCTTCTCCCATCGCTAGGTATAGCCGAAGTTTCAGAAATGTAAAACATAAGTTAAAGATAATTTTCTATACGATTATTTTGTAAATATTTTGACAGAAAAGATCGTGAAGCTTGTAAAAATACCGAAAATTTTTAATGAAAATTTGGGGGAAAACCTGTATCGCGTGGGTTGGAGGCGATGCTGCGGCGCGGCGCGGTGCGCGCAGAATATGCGCGAATCACAGATGCGAATCATCGAATGTATCAGCGCCGCTTGACCCAAAGGTGCAACGCCGCGCTTAGCGCGCAGCCTGCCAGTATCCCCACCGACAGATCTTGCAGCACAACCAATACAAAGGTCAGCAGAATAACCGCCGCCTGCGCGCGGCTGCGGCGCGAAATGTGCCAAATTTCGCCCTTTTCAGCCATGTTCCACGCCACAACAGCCAAAACACCTGCCAAGGCAGCAAGCGGGATATAGCCTGCAAGCGGGGCGGCAATCAGCAAAAACACCAGTATGAACAGCGCGTGCAACATCCCCGCCACAGGCCCGCGCGCACCTGCCCGCACATTGGTGGCCGTGCGCGCAATGGTGCCCGTCACGCAAAAACCACCAAACAGGGCACTGCCAATATTGGCCACGCCTTGGGCCACCAATTCGGCATTGGGGCGGTGCTGGCGACCCGACATCGTATCGGCTACCACCGCCGACAGCAGCGATTCAATCGCCCCCAGCAGGGTAAATTGCAGCGCCCAAGGCAGGGCGGCCAGAACCATTGCAGGCGACATTATCGGCAGGGCAGGGGCAGGGGGCGCGCGTGGCAAATCGCCAAAGCGGTCAAAGATCGTCTGCACAGGCAGATGCAGCGCCCATGCCGCAAGGCTGGCCGCCACAACTGCAATCAGCAGGCTGGGCGCGCGCGGGGCGATGCGGCGCAGCAGCACAATCGCGGCAATCACCGCGCCAGACAGGGCGAGCGCGGCGGGCGAGATGCTGGCGCGCGCCGCCCATAGCAGCGCCAGTTTATCGGCCACTGCGGGGGCGTCCTGCGGCAGGGCCATGCCGCCCAAATCTTTGATTTGGCTGATGAAAATAATCACCGCAATGCCCGCGCTGAACCCCAGCGTCACGGCGTGGGGAATATAGCGTATCAACGTGCCCGCCCGCAAAACCCCCAAAGCCGCCAGAAAAACGCCTGACAGCATCGTCGCCAAAGTCAGCCCATCCAGCCCGATCTGCCCCACGCAGGCCGCGACCAGCACAATAAACGCCCCCGCAGGCCCGCCAATTTGATAGCGCGACCCACCCAGCAGCGAGACCAAAAACCCCCCGATAATGGCCGTATACAGCCCCCGCTCTGGCCCCACCCCGCTGGCAATGGCAATCGCCATCGAAAGGGGCAACGCCACAATCGCCACCGTCAACCCCGCCAGCGCATCGGCGCGCAGATCATCCAGCCGATACCCTTCGGCAAGACGCGAAATCAGCTTGGGCGTGAATTGGGATGTTGGTTTCAGCAAATTGGGCCTGCCTTTAAACGCAACTCAGCATCCGCAGGCAGGCCCGTGTCAAGCGGTTTGTGCAAACCCTACAGCGGGTTATCGCAGCGGATCGTCACTTGCATCCGCCCCTTTACGGACGAAGGCCATTTCAAATGCGCCTGTTGGCCCCCAGCGCCCTGTTCCACCAGAACGTAAGGCATCACGTATTGCGCATTGCCTGATGAATTGGTGATCGCCCCTTCGGCCACCAGTGCCGTGACATTGCGCGCGCGCCCGTCAAAGGGCAGATAGCCTGCGGCGTTTACCACCCATGTCGCCGCTTCTGACGCTTGGTTATGCTCAATAATCAGCGGGCTGGTGGTAACTTGGTTCACGCCGTTAAAGGCGTTCCCTTCAAACACAACATTGCGGTAGCTGCCCACGGCAAAGCTGGCAAAGCTGGTGTTCACATCGTCGACCCTGTCAATCGCCCCTTCCAGCGTGCGAAACACATTGCCCGCTACGACCATGCCAGCAATCGAATGCCCCGTCCCGCGCGGCGTAATCACAATAAACCGCATCGATGGGGCCACCGATGCCGCCGTGAACACGTTGTTGGAAATCGTTAGCCCGCCAAAGGTGAATTCAGATGAAAAGGCGGGGGATTGGTCATGTTCATTGGTCAATTCGATAAAGCAATTGTCAATGTAATTGCCCGTTAGAAAGCTTTTGGAATTGGGCAGGGTAAACACCAAACCTGGGCCGCGGATGCCGTTATTTTCCCCATCACCGCCAAAGAAATGGTTGCCAATAAACACCCCGCCCGCCCCCGCAAACACCCCAAACCCGCGAAAGCGCGAGACGCGGTTGTTGCGGATTTTCACATCATTGGCGTTGGCGTTAAACACCCATGTTGTGCGATCCTGCCAGCGTTCTTCCATTTCTTTGGAAAAGAACTGGCAATTGTCGATGTGCAAATCTTGGCAAGCCCGCCCGATGGATGTGATGCCCTTATCGTTGGGGCGGTTGATCGTGCAATTGGTGATGCGGAACACCGACCCTTCAATCGCCAAGTTGATGCAACTGGCCACAGCGGCGCATAGAAATTCAATATTGTTCAGCTCGAACTTTGAATTTTTAGCAAAGCCCGAAAAATCTAGCATGTATTGAAAGCGCGAAAAGGTCAGCGTGCGCGTGCCTGTTTGAAACAGCGGGCGCGACAGCTCTAGGGTGTTGTTGGCAAGGTTTTTGGATGTGACATACACCTCGCGCCCCACGCCGGTGCCAGAAATGCGCGCGCCCACGGGCACGGCGGCGATATTGGCCACGCCCGACAGTTGCAGCGGTTGGGCCGCGTTAAACGTGGCAACCGAGGTGACAGTTACCGTAGTCCAAGCGGGGTTTGCCACCGCAATAATTTGCCCATTGCTGATAACACGGCGCTGCTCGAACGTGGTCAGCCCCGTCAGGGCTGCTATATCAATGGGCGCAGTCAACTCGAC
>JAIXVS010000203.1 GCA_027482795.1 Rhodobacter sp. | reverse complement strand
TGATGGCCAAACTGAACCCCGAAAACGAGGCGGGCCGCCTGACCCTGATCGCGCGCTTTGGCGCGGGCAAGGTGGGTGATCATCTGCCGCGCCTGATCAAGACAGTGCAGGAAGAAGGGGCCAACGTGGTTTGGTCATGCGATCCGATGCACGGCAACACGATCAAGGCCGCATCGGGCTATAAAACCCGCCCGTTCGATCAAGTGCTGCGCGAAGTGCGCGAATTCTTCGCCATCCACAAATCCGAAGGCACTGTGCCCGCCGGCGTGCATTTTGAAATGACGGGGCAAGATGTGACCGAATGCACAGGCGGCTTGCGCGCCGTCTCGGATGAAAACTTGGCCGACCGCTACCACACCGCCTGCGATCCGCGCCTGAATGCCAGCCAATCGCTTGAACTGGCGTTTTTGGTGGCCGAAGAACTGGTCGCCCAGCGCGCCCAACGCAAGGCCATCGCCGTTTAGGCCCGCGCGTGTGATAAAAGCAAACAAGGGGGCGCACGCGCCCCCTCTTTTTTGCAAAAGCAAAAAATTCACCCCCTGTGGATATTTATTGAGCAAGGAAGCAGGCAGACAGCCTTTGGCTTCCTCGCTCGAAAAATATCCTGGGGGGAGCGCAGCGGGGGGCAAAGCCCCCCTTTTTTGACAGCCCTCGTTGTGCCGCCCTAGCTAGGCCGTTTTAGTCGCGCGAGTGTACAAGGCGCAAATGGCTGCGGGCCATCTCTGGCGCGCTGGCGGCGATATCGGGCAGGCGGGCAGACAGCTGCATCGGCTTTGCCATGACAAACCCTGCGGGGGCATCCAGCGCCTCGCTGCGCATACGGGTGATGCCAAAACGGCGCGGGGTGCGCCCGATATTGCCCGACAGGGCCAGCGCGCCGATGGCTTGATGATATTCGCCCTGCGCACCGCGAATGGGCAGCAAGATCATTCGTGCGGCCAGATGTGGGCGGCCAATCCCGCGCTCGCCCTCTAGGGTGACGTCCAGCGCCGTGGCCGATGTGAACACATCTTCCAAAACGCGCGTCAAGGTGCCGCGCGCGACGGGTTCCAAAAGCAT
Source organism: Rhodobacter sp. (assembly GCA_027482795.1). Classification (GTDB taxonomy): domain Bacteria; phylum Pseudomonadota; class Alphaproteobacteria; order Rhodobacterales; family Rhodobacteraceae; genus Cypionkella. The sequence goes on along the minus strand of JAIXVS010000203.1, from coordinate 2,499 downwards.
GGTCAGCGGCATACCGCGCGGATCAATGCCAATGACATCGCCCACTGCGCTGCCTGCCACGCGAAAGCGGCCCGTGCCTGCGGCGATGCGCTCGACGATAAAGCAATTCTCAATCGCCCCGCCCAACCCGTTCGGGCTGACCTTCTCTCGCAGGGGCAATGCGCCGTCCATGCGCAACCCCTCCCAATACCCGCGCAGAATTTGCAAGCAGGGGATGGCCGCAGGGTCTGCCAAAGCATCTTGCATGGATGCGCCGATCTTGGGGAATTCAAAAAACATAGCGGGCCTCTGGCGTCGTAAATGGGGTGTGGTGTAGCGGTAAAGCGCGGTCGAATTTTCGGCCCTTTGGGGCGCTTGGAAAAGGGTTAGGGAATTCTATGCCGGACATGTTCATTACTATACGAATGCGTAGAGCATTTGTGGAAAATCTGAATCTTTGGTAAACGCGCGCGTTCTGGGCGGCCTTGACCTGCGCGCGCGCCTTAGATTTAAGCAAGGTTCAGGCGTCAAGTGGGGGGCAGTTTCATGGTATCACATCAGGATAATTCGCCGCGCAAAGGGCTTTTGCTGATCCTATCCTCGCCCTCTGGCGCGGGAAAATCCACGCTGGCGCGGCGGCTGATGGACTGGGATACCAGCCTACGCTTTTCCGTTTCGGCCACAACCCGCGCCCCCCGCGCGGGCGAGGTGGACGGGCGCGAATATTACTTTAAATCCCGCAGCGAATTCCAAGACATGGTGCGCGCAGGCGATATGCTCGAACATGCCGAGGTGTTCGGCAACCTCTACGGCAGCCCGCGCGCGCCTGTCGAGGCGGCGATGGCAGCGGGGCGCGACACTATTTTTGATATTGATTGGCAAGGCGGCCAACAAATTCGTAACTCGGCGTTGGGGCGCGATGTGGTTTCGGTGTTTGTATTGCCGCCGTCCATTGCCGAGTTGGACGCGCGCCTGCGCGGGCGCGGGCAGGACAGCGACGACGTGATCGCAGGGCGGATGCAAAAATCGCAAAGTGAGATCAGCCATTGGGCCGAATATGACTATGTCATCATCAACCGCGATATTGATGCGGCCTTTGCCCAACTGACCACAATTTTGCAGGCCGAACGGATGCGCCGTGACCGCCAGCCCCATTTGGCCGACTTTGTGCGCGCCTTGAATAAGGAGTTTGAGACGCGATGATCTATGCTTTGGACGGGATCGCGCCAGATATTGCCGCGGGCGCTTGGGTGGCTGAAACGGCCGTTCTGATTGGCGCGGTCAGCTTGGGGGCGGGCGCGAATATATGGTTCGGCGCAGCCCTGCGCGGCGATAATGAACGCATCACCGTGGGCGCAGGCAGCAATGTGCAGGAAAACTGCGTGCTGCACACCGATATGGGCTATCCTTTGGTCATCGGCCCAAATTGCACCATCGGCCATAAGGCGCTGCTGCATGGCTGCACCATTGGCGAAGGCGCGCTTATCGGCATGAACGCCACAGTGATGAACGGCGCGCGCGTGGGGCGGTATTGCATCATTGGGGCGGGGGCCCTTGTCACGGAAGGTAAGGATATTCCCGATTATTCCTTGGTTGTTGGCGCGCCTGCCAAGGTGATCCGCCAACTTGACCCGGCTGAAACCGAAGCGCGGCTGCTGAAATCGGCCACCCATTACCGCGCAGCCGCAGCGCGCATGGCACGGGGTTTGACTCCGCTTTGACGCTTCTCTTTTTGGAAAATATCCTCAGGGGGTGAGCGCGTATGCGCGAGGGGGCGCGAGCGCCCCCTGCGGCCTATCTACCCAAACTGCCTTAGATCAGCTTGCCCATCGCCACAGCCGTATCGGCCATGCGGTTGGAAAAGCCCCATTCATTGTCATACCACGACAGAATACGCACCATGGTGCCATCCATCACTTTGGTCTGATCCATATGGAACACCGATGAATGCGGGTCATGGTTGAAATCGGATGACACATTAGGCTGGTCGGTATAGCCCAAAATCCCCTTCAGGCGGCCATCGGCGGCGGCGCGAATGGCGGCGTTCACTTCGTCCACCGTGGTCGCGCGCGAGGCTTCAAACACCAGATCAACAACCGACACATTGGGCGTTGGCACGCGAATGGCCACACCGTCCAGCTTGCCCTTCAACTCGGGCAGAACCAGACCCACGGCCTTGGCCGCCCCCGTGCTGGTGGGGATCATCGACAGGGCCGCCGCGCGGGCGCGGTATAGGTCTTTGTGCATCGTATCCAGCGTGGGCTGATCGCCCGTATAGCTGTGGATCGTGGTCATAAAGCCGCGCGTGATGCCGATGGCCGAATGCAGCACTTGGGCCACAGGCGACAGGCAGTTCGTGGTGCAGCTGGCGTTCGAGACGACAATATCGTCTTTCGTCAACGTGCCGTGGTTCACACCGTAAACAATGGTTTTATCGGCATTATCGCCTGGCGCAGAAATCAGCACCCGCTTGGATCCGTTTTCCAGATGGGGCGCGCATTTTTCCTTGCTTGTGAAAAT